>JAUUYW010000479.1 GCA_030590265.1 Candidatus Krumholzibacteriia bacterium | reverse complement strand
TCCTGGTCTTTCGTTTGACGGAAACTGGATAATTGTTCTGGATTGTCAAAATCAGCGACGATACCCTGGTCATCTGTTTCAATGTTAAGAACTGGCCGGGCAACTGCTTGGGAAACGGCTATTTCCCAAGCTGCGGCCATGGTCAGGGATGCACAATCAGCGGCCAAAACCTGGGCCAAGGTCGGGCCCGGAAAAAGAACTGGATGGCCAGGAATGCCATCGTGCCAGGGCCGTAGGGCATTGCTGGTATCCTTTTCAAAAGCCGCCAACAATTGACGGATGGTATGAGGTCGAACCAGCGGCAGATCCACCGGGTGAGCCCAGAAACAGACCTCTTCAAGCTTTCTGCTGGCAGCCCAATCCAGAGCCAGCCTCATGGTTTGTGCTGTGCCTGCACCTCCAGGGGCAGCCAGGATTTCCACCGGGAAATCTTCCAGGCAATCCCGGTAGGACAATTCGTCTTCCTGGCGCACAACCAACAAGACTGGAAAATCCAAATCCGCATATAGACGGCTGAGTTGAGCCACAAATGGCAAGGCATCCGGGCCAAGGCGGCACAGGCCCTTGGGAACTCCCATTCGGCGGCTGTCCCCACGAGCCATGATCACCACCAGATGTTGCTTCAGCAAGCTCATTCTTTGCCTTCATCGGTCGAGTCCTGGTTTTCCAGACGGCAGGAGGTGCGGAAATATGGTGTTTCGCCAGTGGCTTCACAAAATACGACCAAAGGCAAACGCGCATCTTTCATGGCCTCACCCACAAATTCGAAAAGGCCGATGCTGTCGTCCTGGTCACCCATGCAAGTCAAAGCCAAAACACTTGGAACATCTTCGGGAATCTGGTCGAGATACCCCCCATCACCCGTCAGCAAAGCAAGGCTGTGTTCCCACAACCAGACAGAGTCCGCGCGCAATTCACCAAGGGGTTCAAAATGTTGCCGGCCAAACCGGTGCACCACGGCCCCCGCTTTTTCTCCCACTGCCCCTTGGCTCATGGATACTACAGCCAGTGAAGTCCGGCTGGGCCAAACAGGTTCACCGGGACGATAGAGCTTCAGGGGCATGCCGGCGGAACCATCAACTTCAACCAGTATCACCCGGTCGGGAAAACTTTTTCCCAGGCTGTCCACATCTTCAGCGGATATGCCTCGCCATTTGCCTTCGCTGGTCAAACCATCACGCAGGAAAAAAAGTGAAGGCAGGGCAGAGGCCAATGGTTTTCCAAGGTCTTCCAGGTTCCACACTTCAAATTCATCGAGAGCTTCGGTGCGGGTGGTGCTGGTGAGAATGGTCGGCACACCTTCGGCCTCGAGGATCCGTCCAAAGGCCCGCAGAAGGCTGGTTTTTCCGCCGGAGCCGCTGATTCCCACCACGTGGCCGCCTTCACGAGGCAAAAACAAATGCCAGGGATCAACAAAGGAGAAATTCACGAAATGCCTTTCGATGGATCGGGCTTTAACAAAGTTTCATACCAGGCAAGAATCCGACTGGTCATTTCCTTTCGGGTGAATTTGTCAGCAAATCGCCTTCTTGCTGCCACACCCAAACGCTCAGTCAATGCATCGTCTTCCAGAATCATTTTCAAGGATCCAGCCAGGGCATTGGCATCACCCGGAGGAACCAAAAGACAAGTTTCGCCATCCAGGCCCACTTCCGCTACCCCGCATTGCAGATTGCTGGCAATGACCGGAATACCCGAGGCCATGGCTTCCAGTTGAACCAGACCGAAGGTTTCACTCTGATCCAGGCTTGGCAAGACCAAGGCTCGGGCCCGTGCCATCAGCTGGGCCAACTGGTGTTCGTCACAAGAACCGTGAAAAACAATCCTATTGCCTAGTCCATCACGTTTGATTTCCTGCATCAGAGAATTTTCAAGAGGGCCTACCCCCACCACATCCAATCGAGATCCAGAAACCTTTTTGATAGCGGCCAACAATACGCCAGGGCCCTTGTAAGGAACAAGCCGTCCCACAAAGAGGAAAGGACCATCTCGACTGGGACTGATTTCGCCCCATGGTTGGTCATCAATTCCGAAGGGAATGACTTCAACTTGGGGGGAATATTTCTGCAACATAGGAGAATTTGTGGCCAGCGCCTGGGAAGAAACGCAAATTCCAGCGCTTTTTCGGTAGGAATGTCCCAGAAAAGGCCGCAGCAAATGTCCTGCAAGTTTTTGGCGAGTGATGTCGGCATGGTGCCAGATGGCAAAAGGGGGGCTGCTGGAGCCCAAAGTCCGGGCTACCACAGACCAGGCCATAACGGCCAGTGGGTTGGGCAGATGCAAATGCACAAGATCAGGTTGAAAGGAAAGAACCTGTCTGCGCATTAGAGAAATCATTGTGGTGTTCATGGGTTGGGATTGGAATTGTCCCATTCTGGCAGCTCGCACCAGTTCACCCTGATGCCCACTGATGGGACCACGAATGAGCTGGTGGCGATCATGGGAATTCTCTCCCGAAACAAGGGTAGTGACCTGGACTCCAGCATCCAGGAGACCTTCAACGAGGTTTTCCAGCACTGTCTCCATACCGCCACGATAGGGAGGATAATATTTGCCGACCTGCAGGATTTTCATGGGTCAATGGTAATGCCTGGGAGGCTGGTGGTAAACAGGAGTGTGCCAATAAAAACGACCCCTCCGAAGAGAGGTCG
>JAUUYW010000029.1 GCA_030590265.1 Candidatus Krumholzibacteriia bacterium | reverse complement strand
GGTGGGACAAGGGTATCAAGTCGGGAGTTTTTTTAACTGATGCGATGGCCGCCAAACGAGCCACACCCAGCACATCACCCTTGGCAACCTCATGATCCAGAACTTTGGCCAGAATATCAGGAGTCAGATTGATTTCAGCCGAGGCGCGAGCACGACGCTCGGTGAACGGTTTGCCACTCACATCGACCATGTGGGCCCGTCCCTGTTCGTCAAAATGGTTGAAAGTCATCTGCGCTTCTCCTTAAAGATTGGCTCAATTGATACCGAAGGTGCAGTCGGGAAAATGGTCTTCGGCACCGGGTTGGGCCAGTCCGCCGTGGCCCATGCGGTAAATATCCTCAGCAGTGATCGGCACCTCGGCCAACAAACGGGGTAAAAGAATATCCAAGGCTGTGGCCCGATGAAACAAGGTCGCTGCGGGAACCGCGCAAACCGGTGTACCATCGGCGTAACCCACAGTGAAATTATTTCCCGGCTGCACGGGCATGCCGCGAACTTCGTAATGGGCACCCGCATCCTGCACCGCCAGAACAGTCACGTCATCAGGATCCACTGAAGTGCCGCCGGTGACAAAGACAATATCACAATCGGCCACCGCCTGCTTCACTTCGCTGGTGATGCGCTGCCGGTCGTCAGGGACAATAGCATGATAGGTCACGGTCACGTCAAAAGGTTTGAGGGTTTCGGTGAGACGGGGCAAAAAACCATCCTTGATGCGGCCTTCGTACACTTCGCTGCCGGTCACAATCACCGCGGCGGTCTTCAATTTGAAAGATTCCACCGAGAGCAATGGCTGTTTTAGCTCGGCGACCACCTGATCGATGATGGCCGGATCACAAGTCAGCGGGACAATGCGAAAACCCGCCACCTGCTGGCCTGCCTTGACCGGGAAATTGTTGGGAATGGTGGGCATGGTGGGGATGGCCAAACGGTTGATCCGATACAGTCGCTCGGCGTCCACCCGGAAAACGCCATCGCATGCTGCCCGAAAGTTGATCTTCCCTTCACGCGGTTCAGCGTCATGTTCGATGTTGGCGCCGGCCGCCAGTGGAGCCACAGTCAAGGCAGCGTCGTCTTCGTGCATTTCGGTTTCACCGGGCTCAACCACAAAGATTGCGCTTTTTCCCAGATCCAGGAGTCGGGGCACATCCTCTTGGGCGATGATGTGCCCACGACGGAAAGCCACTCTTTTGATTTTCTTTTCAGCACTGATCTCGGTGATGTCATGCCCGAGGGGCAAACCCACCGCGTCCTTGACGTCAACTTTACGCATGGTTGAACCACCGATCATTCAACAGGGAATCGATGATGCGCACACCCCTGTGTCCAAATACGGGATGGGGTTGCAGAGAGAGTTCATCCGCCAGTTTCATGGCCATTTGGGCCGGAGGAAGAACAGCTGACTTGGCCCCTTCGAGAACCTGCAAGGTAGTCTTGAAGACGCTGTGCTCCCAGTCACGCTGCAAATGGCGCTCGATAAACTCATCGTTGTTGACGTAACCATAGGCCTCATTGGCGCAATTTACGATGCCCATGCGGTTGGTCAAAAAATCTGGCACGTAGATGATGCCGGCTTCGAAAAGAGCCGCATCGTCACGGGCAGCATCTTCAAGCTGGTTGTTGGACGCCCCACAGACGATACGAGCCTTGATTTTGGCAATGGTGGTTGGATTTAAAATTGCCCCGGTGGCGCAGGGAGCCACAATATCGCATTCTTCAGCCAGGATGCTGTGATCACCCACATCCACAATGCGGGTTTCCAGCTCTTGATCGGAACTGAGACATCCTTCAAGACTTGCCCGCAAATTTTCGGCCAGACTGGGGTTGATATCCGCGGCTACTACCTTGGATACGCCTTTTTCGAAAAGGAACCCAATGAGTGGCGCACCCACATTTCCCATACCCTGAACAGCCACGGTTTTGCCCTCCAGAGTGCCCAGACCGGCAAATTCCAAAGCCGCTTCCATGCCCGAAACAACCCCCCGGGCGGTGGGAGACGAAGGGTTGCCGCTGCCCCCGAGTTCCGCTGGAATGCAAGTAGTGAAACGAGTGGTTGAAAAAACATTGGCCATGTCAACCACATGGGTTCCCACATCTTCCGCGGTCACATAACAACCGCGCAATGCCGAAAGCAGACGGCCATAGTCGCGGTAAATATCCTCGCGCAAAGTGGCGTCGGTTTTGTCCTGGTCAGGGTTGTGGGCCATGACACCTTTGCCCCCGCCCCACCACAAACCGGCCAGAGCGTTTTTGCGAGTCATTCCTTTGGCCAGACGCATGCCGTCGCGCAGATAATCCTCCATGGTGGCATAACTCCAGTAGCGCACTCCGCCGGCAGCCTGGCCCCGGCAAGTTCGGTGCACAAAGGCGCCCTGCAAGGTCTCTTGTTTTTCTGAGATTTGAAAAAACAGTCCCTCGTGGGTATCAAAATCACGGGTGTCATTGTTGATGAAATCGGCCAGTGGCTGCAGCACCTCATGACTGGCAAACACCTGCCCCGTATCCTGATTCAAAGCCAGATGGAAGCGACGGATTTGGCGTTCTTTCAGCCAGGATACGAATTGGGTAGGAGTGATGGCGAGCAGGTTTTCCTGGGACATGGCTGAATCCTTGTTGGGGTTGCAGGCGTTTGCAGGTGTTGGCAGGCAAAGGTGGTTCCCTGTCCTGCGGGCTGCAACTAACCAGTATCATTATTTTTTTTCCGGTGGTACATTCTCCTTGTATTGTCGGGGCCCTTCCCCGAAATCATCCCTGCATCAACCGGAGCAGGTGATGAGCAGGTTTGAATCAAAAACAAGGATGCAATACCGTTGAAACCGTATAATTATGCTGGCAAAACCGTATTGATCACCGGTGGAACCGGTTCACTGGGCTGGTCACTGGTCACCCGGTTTCTTAAGACCGATATTCGCAAAATCATCGTCTACAGCAGAGACGAGTTCAAACAATACCGCATGGGAAAACACTTCGCCACCAATCGGGAACGATTGCGTTTTTTCATTGGCGACGTGCGCGACCGGGATCGCCTGCACCGGGCCTTCTCCGGAGTGGATATTGTGATCCATGCCGCGGCCCTCAAACATGTGCACCTGCTGGAGTACAATCCCATTGAGGCCGTAAATACCAACATCCTCGGTGCCCGCAACATCATCGACGCAGCCATTGACCGGGGTGTGGAAAAAGTGGTGGCCCTGAGCACCGACAAGGCCGTCAATCCCATCAACATTTATGGCGCCACCAAATTGGTGAGTGATAAATTGTTCCGGTCGGCCCATGCCTACTCCGGCGACAGTGGTCCATCGTTCACCGTGGTGCGCTACGGCAACGTGGTGGGAAGCCGTGGCTCGGTGATCCCGTTTTTTCGGGATCTGAAGAATCAGAAGGCACCGATCCTGCCCATCACCGACCTGCGCATGACCCGTTTTTTCATCACCATGGAACAAAGTGTGGACCTGGTGCTCAAGGCCCTGAACCTGGGCAAGGGCGGAGAGTTGTTTATTTCCCGTATCCCGTCCTGCTCCATCACTGATCTGGCCAAGGCCATCTACCCTGAAGCCGAGCTGCATGAAACTGGCATTCGAGCCGGTGAAAAACTTCATGAAGTCCTGCTCACCGAAGATGAAGCCCGCACCACCTTCGATTACGGTGAGCATTTCGTGGTTTATCCCATGAGCGAATTTGAATCGGAAGCGGCGAAGCAGTTGCCCGGGGGCAAACCGGTTGCTCCTGATTTCTCTTTCTCTTCGGAAAGCAATGCCAATTGGCTGAGCGTGGACGAACTGCGCGACCTGATTGAAAAATTGCCCGAACATGGCGATAAATTGCCTCCATTCACTCCGGGTGGAGGATTTCGGTAGCAATGAACTCCCGTTTGCCTTACGGAAAACAAACCATAGGACAGGAAGAACTCGACCTTGTCCGGGAAGTTTTGAGCAGCGACTGGTTAACCCAGGGGCCGCGTCTTGGGCAGTTTGAAGAAGCTTTGCGCAATCTTTGCCAGGTGCGCCACGCCTTTGCCGTGACCAATGGCACTGACGCCCTTTATCTCGCTTGCCGCGCCGCAGGCCTCGGTCCCGGCGACCGCTTCATCACCACCGCCAACACCTTTGCCGCCACTGCCAACGCCGCCGTCATGTGTGGGGCCGAACCGGTTTTTGTGGATATTGATCCAGGAACTTTGAACCTCGATCCCGTTCTGGTGGAAAAAGCCCTCGCTGCCGACGCTTCCATCAAGGTGATGTTGCCCGTGCATTTTGGTGGCCTTGTTTGCCACCTGGATCGTTTGTGCGAGGCCGCCAACCGCCACAACGTCACCATCATCGAAGACGCCTGCCACGCCATCGGTGGCCAATGGCAGGATCAAAACCAGCAGTGGCATTCGGTGGGATCCTGCGCGCGATCGGCGCTCACCTGTTTCAGTTTTCATCCGGTCAAATGCCTGACCACCGGCGAAGGCGGCGCCGTGACCACCAACGACGATCAACTCGCTGAACGCATCACACTTCTGCGCAGTCATGGCATTACCAAGAGCGAGGAAATTCTGGAAAAAAACGACGGTGGGTGGTACTATGAGATGCACGACTTGGGCATCAATGCCCGGTTGACCGATCTGCAGGCCGCCATCGGACTGGCGCAAATCAAAAGGCTGTCCGCCTGGCAACAACGCCGTCTGCAGCTTGTTCAACAATATGATGCGGACCTCGCCGACCTGGATCAGGTAAGCACCCAGACCCGACCCACCGGCGAGGACCGCAACTGTTACCACCTGATGGTCGTGCGCACTTCCCAACGTCGAAAGTTATACGACTACCTTCATGAGCAGGGAATCCTGGTTCAGGTTCATTACATTCCCGTGCACCTGCAGCCATATTACCGCAAGCGTTTCGGCACCGGCCCGGGGTTGTGTCCTGAAACGGAAAAGTATTATTCGGAAGCTCTCTCGCTGCCTTTGTTTCCAGCCATGAGCGACCAGGACCAACAGCGAACAGTGGCGGCGGTCCGTGACTTTCACAGGCAAAATCATTGAAGAGAATGAATCACTGAAGAGATATCAGATCTGATCCAACCGCTCTCCAATGCGCAGGCGATGACGCAGCTTCATCATGCGGGAATCGATGGCCCGCAGCTCATCCAGATTTGCCCGTTCCTGATCACTCGGATCAATCACATCGACCATGGCTCCGTTGTTGATGATCACCCGGCGGTCACCCATCAGTGCCAAAATCGGATCGTGGGTGGCCATCAGCACGATTTTTTCCTGTTGGATCAAAATATCCAGAGCCTGTTGGCGATCGATCCCCGCGTTCTCGATCTCATCAATCAAAACCACCGGACTGCTGCTCAACACGGCTGTGTCGGCGATCATGAGAGCTCGCGACTGTCCTCCTGAAAGGCTCGTCACCGGAGTATCGAGGGCAAAAGGTTCCCCTGCCAACTCATTGGCCCAATTCCAGATACGATTTATTTTTTCTTCATGATCTGTGGCCAGACGGCTTTCGGCGTGCAGTGCCAGGAACTCTTCCACGGAAAGATCCATGACGAAATTCATGTTCTGGCTCAACTGCGCCACCAATTTGTACTCGCTGCTGAAGCGCCATTTGTCGCCGGGCACTTCACCGTTGACCAGCACGTGGCGACCAGTGGGAGTATCCCCTCGCGCCACCCATTCGATATCCGCCAGCAGGCGGCTCTTGCCACTGCCGGTAGGCCCGACAATGCAGATAATTTCGCCGGTGCGAATCGTCAGCTCACGCACTTTTTCATCGCTGCCGTCTTTGGCTCTGCCACCGAGAATAGTCAATTCGTTGACTTTTTCTTCACTAGTGCCGAGAAACTCTTCCATCATGGAAATAAAACCGTCAAGCTCCTGCAATAGCTCAGCGTTCATGACCTCGGACAATTCCGCCTCGGGGCGGTCAATCCTTTGGGACAAATCCTTGTCGGATAAAAACTGCTCCACAAAGGGCCATTTCCTGAGGCAGTATTCCAATGTCAGGGATTTCAGTTGGCGACTCATTTCGCACCTCCGAAATCCTGCGGTCCGCCATCGGTTTTGCTGCCCGTGGGCATGTCCAGGTTCATCTTGCGCACGTTGCCCATTTGGAAGTCCGAACCAATGCGGGTTTCGCCCAGGCAATACGAACACAAGGCCGCCGGCATGGAAAAGCGCAGGCGTTTGCCTTCCACCGTTTCGGTGTCTTCAATTTCCGTCCACACCGTACTCAGCTCAAAACTTCCCTGACCGGTGATTCCATTCACATGCAGGATGCGCGCCTTTGTATTGACCATGTGCACCCGCGCGGCGAACACCTCGCGTTCAGCCTGACTGACGATGTCGCCTTTGGTGATGACCACCAGGTCGGCAGCCTTCAACATGGGCCCGATTTTCTTGGGTGTGCCAATGCCACTCAAGTTGTCAATGACACAAAGTGCCAACACCTCGCGAATGTGCGGCGAACAGCGATTGCACAAACCCGCGCTCTCGCTCACCAGCACATCCAGGCCTTCCATGATTCCCCACTGCACGCACTCTTCCACGTTGGAGACAAAGTAATGATCCGGACATAGCGCCCCCGCCAAACCTTTTCTCACCAGAATGCCGTGTTTGCGAAAGAGCTCGTCATCGTCTGTGGAGAGGCAATCAAACTTCACCACCCCTACCTTCAAGCCCTTCTTCTTCAAGTGCTCCAACGTCTTGAGAATCACCGCGGTTTTGCCCGACGAGGGTGGTCCGCTGACGGTCACGAAACGCATATTATTCGCCTGCCTTCAGAAAGATTTCATTGACCTTGGGGATCAGTTCACCCAGATCGTTTTCCTTGATGAAATCCCAGCCCAGCCACATCAGGGGAGCCGAATCGGGGACCTTGTTTTCCACCTCCGGATGGCAACTGGGGAACAGGCCCCGGTGGGCCAGGATTTCGCCCACTTCCTTGCTGGCAAAGAAATCGGCTATGCGCTCAGCAGGTTCAGGGGAGGTGTTTTTCAAAAGCATAAAAATGGGGCTGACAACGGCACCATCCTGAGGCCATACGATTTCTGCATCGGGATTGAACTGGGCCATCTTGCTGAAGAAATAGGGAATCACCGAAACCATGGGGCCCTTGCCACCCTTGGGAGCAAATCGTCCCGCCGTCTGACTCGGGTGCATTCCCTCCAGCAGGTTGCGGCCGATGGCCTCCACACCTTCATCACCGTAGTGTTTCCATATTGTCAAAAGAATGCCGTTGAAAAGATCGAAATCTCCCACCGGCATGGCAATTTTGCCCTTGAAACGTGGACCCAGAATATCCTTCCAGGTCTGCGGCACCGATTCGCCTTCTTCAAGCTGGGTTTTGTCCACCAGGAAAACTGCGGGAACCACAGCCAGCATGGCGTAATGGCCGTCGGGATCCTTCATGTCGTGCCCGGCAAAAAGTTCGTTGTGGGTCTCCCAGGAGCGATCCACAAAAACACCCCGATCCTTGAACCGGGCCATGTTCTTCTTGTCGAAGAAGGCTTCAAAACCCGCGGATAAAAAGATGTCCGGCAAATCATCTTCACCATCGATGGCGTTCATGCCTTCTTCCAGCACATCGGCGCCCACCGAAGCTGCGGCCAATCGGGCACCCACTGTCAAGCCGGTTTCAGCGGTGATGGATTTGGCCACTGAATCAAAAGCTTCCAGCAAAGGAAGCCTCACGGGACAGGGTAGCAATCCTGCCACTTTTATATCGCCGTGGCTGGGAAAAACCTTGCTCTCGTCATCCACCATTTTCAAAGTGATGTCTTCATCCTCATGATTTTCCTTCACTGCATTTTCCAGCAGCGCAATAAACGCCCTGATATCTTTGCCTTTGGCCTGCATGGCCTGGGCCAAAGTCACCATCTTGCCCTGGGCTTTGCGTTTGCTTTCGTCACCCACGTGCTCATAGCCGTTGGCCACAAAGACATCAACTGTTTCAGGGTGTTTTTCGGTGATTTCGAAAAGAGTCATTTCGGGTGCGATATTGACTGTCGCCATGGTCTATCCTCCTGCGGGTTAGCCCGCTATCAATACAAAGTGGATCATTTTGTCCAAATTTAAGAAAACCAGAAATAAAAGCAAGGGAGAGGTAGTTGAATTCGGGGATTTTGGCAAGATCCACCGAATATTCCATGGAAATTTGTTTGTTGTGCCGTGGAGAATGTTGCTGGCCTCAAAGCTGCAATCCCTACTTCATGACTTACATAGAAGCACCCCCTGAAGGCTGGCAGCCTCCGTTCTGTCCGAACGGGAAATGCAAGTTCCACAATCATTTAATGACACAGTGGCGCTACAAAGACTTCGGATCCTACTACAGAGAAACTGACAACCGAAGGGTACAACGCTACATGTGCATGACATGCATGCGCACCTTCTCAACCCAAACCTTCTCAACCACCTACTGGCAAAAACTACCCCACACTGATGCCGATATTTTCACCAAAACCGTCAATGGCATGGGAAATCGACAGATTGCAAGGGATCTGGAAGTTGACCCTGCTACTGTTGACCGGAAACTGGCCCGCATGGGCCGACATTGCCTGCTCTTTCTTAAGAGCATGCTTGAGAAAGCCAAACCTGCCACTGAAATCGTCTACGACGGATTCGAGACTTTTGAGTACAGTCAGTATTTCCCCCATCATCTCAACCTAGCTGTTGAGAAGGGAACAGATTTCATACTCTTCTTTAATGACAGTGAGTTACGACGCAAGGGAGCCATGACCAAAAAGCAAAGGCCTCGTCGGGATGAATTGGAAAAACTATATGGCACTCCAGACCCGAAAGCCATCATGAAATCCACCGAAGAAATGCTATCTGTCACCATCAATGGACAAGATTCGGTCACCGTGTACACCGATGACCACAAGCAGTACATCGGCCCGATGAGAAAGTATAAAGACAAGGTTACCCACGTAGTGACCCCAGGTAAAGACCACCGAGATCACAATAATCACTTGTGGGAAATAAACTTGGTGGATATGTTTTTACGCCACAGCAGTAAGAATCATACACGTGAGACGATTGCTTTTTCAAAGCGGAGGCAAGCAGCAGCAGAGCGGTTGGCTATATTTGTGGTTTATCGGAATTTCATGTTGGGCCGTCGTCAGAAGGATCGCAGGAGCCCTACTCCTGCCATGGAACGGGGATTATTGGATACCAAGTTGTCTATAGAGGATGTACTTAAGGGCCGTATATTTGTTGGTCATCATGAGTTACCAGACAGCTGGAATAATTATTATTGGCGGACGGTATCTACCAGGGCTTTGGAGCGGGAAAGAAAACACACCTTGAAGTATGCTGTGTAGTATTGTCGATGGGAAAATTGAAGGCTATTGCAACAAAGACCTAACAACATTCTCCACGGCACAACACTCAGGGAGAGTCAATGAGTTACAAGCTGCTAATCCGGTGTCTGCTTTTATCTGGAATTGTGGTGGTCATCACCGCCTGTGGTGAAAGAATTCCTTCGGATACTGAAGGAGAGGCTCTGATCTCTCAAATCCATACCGGGGCCAATATCCAGGATCTGACTGATCGCCACGACCTGAACTACTCTCCGGGTGTGCTCCCTGAAAACATGACCCTGGCCGAAAAGAAAGAAAGATTTGCCTATCTGGTTGCCCCGGTTGTGGAATCGGTTCATGCCGAACTCATGGGAGAATATTCCCGGGCTGCCAAAGCCATCAACACAGGCCAGATTCAGGAGCTGGAGGTGCTCAGAGCCTACCATCAGGTTGACACCGACCAGGAACTTCTTCAAATCCTGAAACCACATCCCAAGAGCATCGCCATGGCCCAGGCAGCTCTGGAAAGTGCCTGGGGTACATCCCGCTTCTTCCGCCAGGCCAACAATATTTTTGGAGTTTGGTCCTACAATATCAATGAACCGAGAATCGCGGCCATCGAACAACGGGGAACTCAGACCATCTGGGTCAGGCAATACCCCTCCCTTTATGCCTCCATCCGGGATTATTTCCAGATGATGGCCAAGAGTATTTCCTTCAGGGATTTTCAAAAACAAAAAATGGAGACCAGTGATCCTTATCTGCTGGTTCAATTGCTTGGTCATTATTCTGAAAAAGGAGCCGACTACTGTAAAGAATTGTCGGTCTTGATCCGGTACAATAATTTTCAGGAATACGACTGACAGCAGTCTTTGGCTTTTTTAATGAATATTTGCTGTCGAGAGCCGATACCTGAAGATGATATATGATCCTCACAACGGTGACCTGCTCTGTGGTAATGGCCACTGAGTCACAAAACGGGAGATTTTCCATGGTTAAGCGTTCTCAAATAACAATCAGCCGTTGCCTGCTTGCTCTGGCCCTGCTGGTCATGTTGACCACCACAGCAGCCTTGGCCCAGGAAGCGGACTACACTCCGGCCCAATTGAACAAAGCCCTCCGAAATACAAAACGGGAATACAAAGAGTACAAGAGCCTGAAATCAAAGCTCGAAAGCTCGGCCCGACAATCGTCCAACACCGCTCGCGGGACGGCTATCAGCAAGTTTCAGGATTTCATGGGAGAATGCATAAACCGACGCGAGGAATCTCTGGCCGAAGTGATGACCATCAAGCAGCACGGCAAGATGGTCACCACAGGGACTACCAGCGTGGCGGAAGTCGGTTCCCCTGTGAAAACAGGAAAGAACGGCAAAGAATTGGGTGTCTACAGCAGTCCCTACGGCGATCGAGTTCGCCAGCTTTCGAACATGAAGTCGTTGTACGTTTCAGCCAAAAACAACGGCCGACTGGCCACCGAGAAACAAGGTGATTCCATGGAGCGTTACACCACGACCATCAACAAGTTCGGCCAACAGTTGACTTGGGCCATCAACTGGCTGGAAGGGGAACTGGCCAGGCAAGAGGCTGATACCAAGGCCAAGGAAAAGCAAAAAGCCGACCAATATGAAGATAAGGATAAGTAGCAACCGCACCTGGGTCAAAACGGAAACAGCACCGGCACCAAAAGCAACACGATGACCATCGTAAGCACGAGCAAGGGCAAACCAACCTTCATAAAATCGCCAAAGCGATAGCCTCCAGGCCCCATCACCAGGGTATTGACGGGAGATACCACCGGAGTGACGAAGGCCGCTGAAGCAGCCAAAGCCACAGCCATGACAAGGGGTCTCGCCGAAACTCCCATCCCCTCAGCCACACCAATGGCCACCGGAGCGATCAGCACCGCAGTGGCAGTGTTGGAAATGACCTGGCTCAGCACCGCGGTCAATAGAAAAAGGACCGCCATCAAACCCAGCGGTCCCACACCACCCAGGGCCGAAACCAAATACTCGACACCCACATCCAGGGCACCGGTCTTGGCCAGGGCCGTGCCCATGGGCAACATCCCGGCGATCAACACCAAACTCTGCCAATTCACCGCGCGATAGGCCTGGGGCATGGTCACACAGCCTGTCAAAACCAGAGCCATGCCGGCGGCAAGCACGGAAATGACAGCTGACAGCGTTCCGGTCACCATCAACACCATCATGGCGGTGATGATGGCCAAGGCCCAGGGTGCGCGTCGAAAAGCTGGAACGATTTCTCGCCACTCGCGGGGAAGGGCCAGTACCAGTACTTTTCCTGTCTGCTTCCGCAGGCGGTCGATATCGCGCCAGGCCCCACCCAGTAACACCGTGTCCCCCATGGCCAGTTCATAGTCCAGAGGTTTTTCGGTGACGTTATCACCCTTGTGCTGGATACCCAGCATGTGCAGTCGATTGGTGCGCCGTAATTCCAGTTCCCGGATGGTTTTGCCACGCAAGTCGGAGCGAGGTGCAATCACCACTTCCACCACGCCAAGGACGTTGTCCAGGACACCAGAAAGGGCTTCGCGGCCCAAGGCGACCAGCCCGTAACCTTCGGGAGGACCTGGTTTGGTAAGACCGGCCGGCGCCACCACCAGCAGTGCGTCACCCGCCCGCAAAATCGTGCTCTGGTCGGCAATCATGACGTCATCATCACCAAATCGCCGGCTGCGTTGCACCGCGACCACCGAAAATGCGGTCCGTGTGCGCAAATCGGCTTCACCCAGAGTGCGGCCCACCAGCGATGACGAGGCCTCCACGGCCAGCAAAAGCACCCGGCCCTTCATGTCATAATTCGCCAATAGCTGGTCAATTCCGTGCTCATCACTGGGTTCCGATGTGGAACTCTCGCCCTCGCGCAACAAGCGCGCACCGATGGTGACCAGGTAGAGGATCCCTCCGACCAACACCGCCAAACCGATGGGTGTGAAGCTGTAAAATTTGAAGCCTTCGAGCCCCGCATCTTCCAGAGCACCGTTGACAACAATGTTGGGAGGAGTACCAATGAGCGTAAGAGTGCCCCCCAGCAGGGCGGCGAAAGCCATGGGCATCAGCAGGCTTCGGGCAGGAACTCCAGTGCGGCGGGACAGGCCAATAACCACCGGAATGAAAATAGCCACCGCCCCAGTGGAACTCATGAAGGCCGAAAGCAAAGCAACTACAAGCATCAGGCGAATTTGCAAAGCCAGGGCCCCGCTGCCTGAAGTGCGCAGCAACCAGGCGCCAATGGCCGAAGCCACTCCGGTGCGCGTTAGAGCTTCCCCCACCACAAAAAGACCTGCGATGAGCACCACTACCGTGTCGCCGAAACCCGCCACCGCTTCCCGGGGTGTGAGCACGCCGCTAACAGCCAAGGCCACGATGACCAGCAGTGCCACCAAGTCCAAACGGAAACGGTCGCTCATGAAAAGAGCAACCGTTACCACCAGCAACCCGCATACGAAAAGAGCTTCACCTGTCATTCGGTGTTTGCCTCCAGTTAGAAAAAAAACCCAGCTTAAAGAGTCAGTTTCATAAATCCCGCCAAACTGCGGATCATCCCACTGGGCGGGGGCAACAGCGCATCCAATTGCTCGGTTGTTTCAACCCATTCGCACAACCCGGGCAACAGCAGGAAATCCATGAACCCAAAGAGGCTCTGCCAACCGCCAACCAGGATCATCACCTCACCATCCATGACCATGCCGCGGTAGTCCATGTTGGTGCTGCCAACGCTGAAATAGTAGATGAGTTCTTCCTTCTCAGCCGGAGTGAGTTCGTCCACCATGCCATGGATAAGATTCGTCCAGCCAGTTTTGAGGTTGTCGGGGAAATCCTGCACATTGGGTGCTTGATCTGTTTTGGTTTCCTGGGGGGCTGCCTGGCTGGCTAAATATTCGATATAGCCGCGCACAATTATTGCCATTTCCGGGCGCACCATCAATTTCTTCCACCCGGTGCCTGAAGCAAAGAAGTTTGCCTTCAGATGGATCTTGGGTTTCGTCTCGGCAGCGTCGCCCGTCAAGTAATTTATTGAATAGCCAAGAGAATCTAGCAACGCCCCTATGTTTTTGATTTCAGCATTGCCCTTGGGGTTTTCCGGATAGACTTCCCGCAACCAGGGCGGACGCGTCTCATGGGACTGCTTGAACCGACCGGCAATATCCCCCACTCCTTGCTTGGGAGCATAGAGCCCAACCTTCAACAAGCCCCCTGTTTGCTCGAGAATGTCATTCATTTCGTTGGAAAAGACGATCAGACGCCCCATCAGGCCGTGAGCTCGGGCCAGGGTCGGGGCAGCTGCGCTGGGTGCGGAATCCTTGGTTGGCGCAATGACCAGCACCTTGCAACCCCTTTGGGCACTTCCGGCCAGCAAAGAAGCGTAAACGTAACTTTGCCATAGGGAGTCGGGCACCTTGAGAATCGATCCCGGCGGCATCAGGCTATAGAGTATTGCCTTGGCCGCGTTGATTGGTTTGTCGTGGAACCCCGTCTCACTGTGCAACTGCATCACCGAACCACGTTGGGCGAGCCAATCCGGATTCCGGACCTGGTGTTCGTCAGCCAGAATCTGGTCGTAATTATTGGGTTTGGTTTCTTCCCGCATTGGGTAGGGAATTTCTTCCGGGTTGTACCCCTGGGCCAGCAATAAAATCCGAGCTGCATCCTTAGTCGCCAACGCCCCCGGCCCCTGGATCATGATGGCCCGATCCTCCCAGTTTGGCCCCACATAGTGCTCGCCGATGCCCATGCCGGTGAACATGGCCATGCCGCGGTAAGGATCTTCTTCGGTGATATCGTAGAAGACGATTTTGCGGTGGTCGCGCATCATGTTGTCGGGAACAGGAATGATACCTGCGGTATGCCAGCTGAAGAAAGACGGATCGGCCGGATTGGTGATGTTGACGTGCACCTTGAGGCGATTCTTCAGCCAATCTTCCCCGTACTGGCTTTGGGCCACCTGCAAAAGCATGGACTCGGAAACAGCCAGTCGCAAACGATCCTGGGTTTCCTTCAAACGCTGTTCCCAGTGTTCAAATCCCTTGGGCAGACTCAGCTCGTAATCCAGGGGTGCGGACAACAGCCGCAACCACAAACGGGCCTTGTTGGCCTCGAAATAGAACTGGTCGAGCAGCATGAAATACTGGGGCAGTTTTCCGGTTTCGTCGTATGCCGACACACGTTCGATCATCGCCTCAAGGTAGTTCAAGGTCTGGGCATAAGCGACTGCATCGGGTTTGCCTTCGCCATTGAGTCCACGGAAATCATGAATCCACAAAACGTGATAGTCTTCCGCCTTGCGCACGGAACGAACCATCTCCCACTGGAACTGCTCGTTGATCACGTACCAGATCCGGTTTTCCTGGGTGAAAGGCTGGTTGGTGGCCTTGGCGATCAGGTCATCCAATTCCGCCTGAGAGTCGTGTTGTTGGGGCTTCAAGGCAAATTGCAGAGGCAGCCAGACGAAACGGGAATTTTCCCAGCGGTCGCGCAGCAGGGAACGGTTTTCCTGCATCACGTCGCACAAGGTCTGGAAGACGTAGAAAACCTGACGCGAGGGAACGTGAGCCATCTCCGAATCACTCAAAATCCAGCTGGCGAATTCGGTCTGGGCGATGGTGATATAACTGATGAGGGAGTCGTTTTTCTTGCGCTGACCCAGAAGGTAGTTGTAGGGAAGCAGCACCTCATCCAAAAGAATGGAGCGCGCCTTTTCGCAGATGGCGCGGCCCGTGTCAGAGGTTTGCTTGTCTCCGGACGCCAAAGAAAAAGCCAGATCAAGGGTCTCGTGGTAGACCCGAATTTCTTCGGGAAGAGTGTGGCCGCGGGGAAAACCACTGTCAGTGGAATCGATATGGGCCTTCAAGACTGAAATGACAGGAGCCATGGCCTTGGCAGCGTCGGCACCTTCGGGCTCGGCGAAAGGCTGAGTCAGCATCGCCACCCAATGGGCACGCTCTTTCAGCTCAGAAAGAGTTGAATCTAGTCCATGAATCGGCAGATCATTTGCCATTCGGTAGGGGTTGCGATGGCCAAGCCGCACATTGTCACTCTTGGGACGGGTCGCGCCGATGTTCCGGCCCCAAAGGGGAACATTGATACCAAGGCCGAAGGTCTGGTCACGGGAGGGCAGCCAGCGCAGGGCTACGGTCGTTCCTCGGCCGAAAATGCCACCTCGTTTGAGGGGCAGATTCAGTTCCAGCAGAAAGTCCCACACCTCATCGGTGCCGTTGAAGTCGACTCCACCTGCCACAAAGAGACTGGGAATTTCGAACAGGGCACGCCCGCCGCCGTCAAGATCCTGGTTGCGGTAACCCACATAACCTTCCATTCGCAAAGCTGCGATGCCAATCACGGGGCTGCCAAGATCCTTGGATACACCCAGGTTGTAGAATCCCGCCAATTCACTGTTGCTTTGGGGACGGTACCATTGCATTTCGAAACCTGAGCGCCCCTTGTAGACTGGCGGCATGCCCAGAGAGTAGGTTTCGCCCCCTTTTTCCGGCGGGAGATCGCGTTGGGCGGAAGCCTTTTCCACAAGGCCAAAGCACCCCAGCAAGACGAACAAGATAGCCAGCTTCCAAGCTTGACGGAACGATGCCCTCATTAGAAGTGGCGTTTCAGGAACACGGTCTGGAAGTTACTGCCGCCCTTGATCCGACCGAATTGCGAGGCCGTTTCGAAGATGGCCGAACGGTGATGGATGCTGTAACCCAACCAGTAGCGACGCAAAGTGTCTGAGCCTGCGATGTCACCAATGTTGATGTCCAAAGATATGTCCAGGAAGTTGAGCAGGTTGCTGGGTTCGTAACCCTTTTTACCCAGTTGGGTGCGCTCCACATAAGGAATCTCGTTCACATAGGAAAGTCCCTCGGCTGCTCCCAAGCGCCAGCGCACAGGCCAATTGATGGTGTAAAACAATTTGATGGCCATGACCACTTCCTGAGCGTGCTGCTGCACCGATGATTTCCAGTGCCAGACAAAACCACTGTGCAAGTACAAATCGATGGGCAACCCCACAAAGCGATCGGTCAGAGGATAGCCGTAAAATATCGAGGTCAATTGGTTGTTGTAGGGATCATCTGCAGCATTGAAATGCAAGATGTCTTTCAGGGACGAAGGAGTGGCCCATCCGTGGGCCAAGCGCAGGTAGGATCTGTTGCCCAGCTCTTTCTTGCGCGGTTTGGTTTTGTCATTGGAGAAACCGACACCCAAAAAGCCTTGGTTGTGCCACTTGCTGTTGATGATGGATGCACCGCGCACCTTGCTGTCCAGATGGGTGAACTGAGCTGCCCCGTAGAGATAAAGATTGCTGGTCAGATTATAGTT
>JAUUYW010000410.1 GCA_030590265.1 Candidatus Krumholzibacteriia bacterium | reverse complement strand
CGCCATCGACCAGAAAACCGCCAGTGGCAATGCGCGATCCACCGTGGGCACCATGAGTGAGTTGTATGATCACCTTCGATTGCTCTTTGCACGGTTGGGAAATTCTCACCAAAACGTGGAGTGCTCCTCTGGCCAGATTAGCTCCCATGACGAAGGCCCCACTCTGACTCGAAGTTTGTTTTCATTCAATGCCGATGGAGCTTGCCGCACTTGCAATGGCCTCGGCGTGACCGATCAAATTGACCCTGACTTGTTGATCAGTGATCCCTCCCTCACCTTGCGCCAAGGGGCTTTGGTGATCACAACGGACAGTGGTTACATCATCTACTCCCAGGTGACCATGGAAGTGCTGGACCAGGTCTGCCGGGCCCATGGATTTCACGTGGATATTCCCTGGCAAGACCTCACCGCAGAGCAGAAAGAGGTCATCCTTCACGGCAGTCGTCGCTTGAAAATCCCATTTGGCAAACACACCCTCGAATCCAGAATGAAGTGGAGCGGGATCAAGGCCCGACCCCGGCAAGAAGGGTATTATGGTGGAATTGTTCCGGTTATGGACCAGATCCTGAAACGGGATAGAAACAGAAACATCCTGCGTTTTGCCCGCACCGGCAACTGCCCTGATTGCCAGGGGACCCGTCTCTGTGACGAGGCCCGGGCGGTTACTTTTTCCAATCGATCCATCGTTGAATTTGCAGCCATGACCATTGCCGATTTGGCCAGGGAGTTTGACAACGCTCAACTGTATGGCGAAAAAGTTGGCACAGATACATTCACCACCATCAAGTCGGCCATCCAGCACCGCTGCACTCTGCTTCTGGATTTGGGGTTGGGTTATCTGACTCTGGACCGCAGATCGGCAACCTTGTCAGGCGGCGAGGCCCAGCGCATCCGATTGGCGGGTGTGGTGGGTTCCGGGTTGCAGGGCATGACCTATGTTCTGGATGAGCCTTCGGTGGGTTTGCATCCCCGGGACAACGATCGTTTGTTGCGTCTGTTGCGACGATTGGTGGACCAGGGAAATACGGTGATTGTGGTGGAGCACGACGAGGCCACCATGATGGCCGCAGACTGGCTCATTGATATCGGCCCGGCTGCCGGCAAGAATGGCGGCCAGGTTTTATTTTCCGGACCGCCGAAGGAAATTTTGGCCACTGGTGCTAGTGCTGGCCTTGGTCCTGGTCCTGGTCCTGGACTGGCAAGCAGTCTCACTCGAAAATTTCTATTGCTGGAAGATACTGGTTTCAATAGAACCACGTTGGATTCAGGGGCACCGGCCATAAAGATCCGCCAGGCCTCCACCAACAATTTGAATGGTTTTGATGTGGAAATTCCTTTGGGCGCCATGACGGTGGTGACCGGAGTGTCCGGGGCCGGCAAATCGTCTCTTTTATCCGAGTTGCAGAAGCAGGTTGCCACAACTACCCAGGCACAAAACCAGGGTCTTGTGGATCAATTGCTCATCATCGACCAGAGCCCTATCGGACGCACCCCGCGCAGCAATCCGGCCACCTATACCAAAGTTTTTGACCGGGTGCGCACCCTTTTCGCAGCCCAGCCATCCGCCATAACCGCGGGCCTGGGCAAAGGCAAATTCAGCTTCAACAACAAGGGTGGCCGTTGCGAAGATTGTCAGGGCGCCGGGGTGCAAACCGTGGGCATGCATTTTCTCGGCGATGTGGAAAATCAATGTCCCAGTTGCAATGGGCAGCGTTTTATTCCGGAAATTTTGAATATCGAATTCAAGGGCAGGAATATTCATCAGGTTTTGGAAATGTCCGTGGATGATGCCTTGGAATATTTCATTGATGAAGTGAAGATCCACCGCCAATTGCTCATTCTTCAGGATCTCGGCCTAGGCTACCTGCCCCTTGGTCAACCCTCCACCACCTTGTCTGGTGGTGAGGCCCAGCGCATCAAACTGGCCACCGAATTGGGCAAAGCCCGAGTGGCCAAACCTCTTTACATCATGGATGAGCCCACAACCGGTTTGCACGCCGCCGATGTGGAAAAATTGCTGCAGGCCTTCAAAATGTTGACTGACAATGGAGCCACAGTGGTGGTCAGCGAGCATCATGCTGCGGTGATTCGGGCTGCCCATTGCCTCATTGACCTTGGACCCGGCAGTGGTTCTGAAGGTGGGCGGCTATTGCACTGTGGACCTCCTGATCAATTGGAATCGGTTTCAGAATCAGTGACTGGATTGTATCTGTTTGGGAAGCCTGTTGAAGGGAAATCCGCCGATTTATTGTTGGATGATTCTCCCGTTCAGAAACATTCTTCTGCCCATGTTGCCGAGGTCATCGCCCTGCGTGGTGTGAAAACCCACAACCTGAAAAATATCGATGTGGATATTCCTCAGGGTAAGATCACCGTCATCACCGGAGTCAGTGGCAGCGGAAAATCCTCTCTGGCCATGGCCACACTTTGTGCCGAAGGCCGCAATCGATACGCAGAGAACTTTTCCACCTACCTGCGGCAAATGCTGACTGGTCGCACCCGCACCCAGCTGACAAGTTGCCAGGGATTGAGCCCTACTATTTCCATCAGCCAAAATGCCGCTGCCGGAAACCGCCGGTCCCTGGTGGCCACGGTCACGGAAATTCATCCGTTGTTGCGGTTGCTCATGTCGCGTTTTGGGCATGGCCCTGCCGATGAGACGGTGCAACCGGCTGCTTCTCACTTCAGTTTCAATGATCATCGCAGCGCCTGCAGTATGTGCCGTGGTTTGGGTAGCATCACTGTTCCCGATGAAATCAAACTCATCACCCATCCCGAACGCTCCCTCTTGCACGGTGCCATGGACGGCCACAAAACCAGTCGTTTCTACGGTGAGCCTGACGGGCAATTCACCGCGACATTGAAAGCCGTTGGCAGCTTTTATAGCATTGATTATTCCTTACCCTGGAGGGATTTATCACCTCATGCCCGCCGTTTGGCCATGGATGGAACCGGCGACCAACAATACGAGGTCGCCTGGGAATTTCAGCGTGGCGGCAACATCGGCACCCATGATTTCAAGGCTGATTGGCTCGGATTCAAAGGACACATTTTGGCGGAGTACATCCGCAAACACGACGACCAACGGGGCCAGGCTATGCTCTCGATCATGAAGCTGGATCTTTGCCCGCAATGCCAGGGTCAGCGACTTTCACCGTCAGCCCTGAGTTTTCATTTTGGTGGCTTGAATATGGCTGAATTGTGCGCCCTGCCGGTTCGTACCGCCCTTGATTTTTTTGCTGAGGCGGATGCCCCAGCCCAGCTTCGACGGGAGATATTAGCCCGTCTGCAAACCCTTGCCGATTTGG
>JAUUYW010000222.1 GCA_030590265.1 Candidatus Krumholzibacteriia bacterium | reverse complement strand
TTCCCGCAAGGTCGAGGCTGTGAAGTGCCCCAGATGTTCAAAGTTGAAAAACTCCACCAACCCCGGCGTGGGGGAAGTGCTCTCCGGCACTTCCAAAAAGAGATGGCCTCCAGGGGCCAGCAGCGGCTTCAAGAGGTGCAAAAAGCCCAAAGGATCTGTCACGTGCTCCAGAACACTATAGGCGCAAACCATATCAAAAGTGCCCAAGCCATGAGCCTTGTCCTTCAAGGAACCATGATGGATATCCAGGCCATTTTCCCTGGCTATTTTCACCGCTGCATTTGAAGGTTCCAGTCCGACTACGTGTGCGTCGGGAAAACGCCGGGCAGCCCGACCCAGGAAAAGACCCCAGCCACATCCCACATCCAGCAGTTTCCCAGGCACCGGGTTCCTGCCAACCATAAAATCGAGTTGCGCCTGGTGCACCTTGTCGGTGGCTCCGCCGCTGCAAACTTCACGGTAAATTTGTCCCGAGGCGTTCAGATCTGATTGGTAATATTGAGCCAGTGTATCTTCGCTCGGCCTTGGATTGTTGTAAACGAAATCACAATGCCCACACATCACCAGACGGGTTGTCATGCGCCCCAGGGTCTGACCGGCATACTGCACGGTTTCGTAAATTGGTTGGGAGTCTTCACTGCCGCAGACAGGGCAGGAAACCCAGGTTCGAGTGATTTTTTCACCAGTGTTCCCACTCATAACTTTTCTGATCCTAATGTCTTTTTTAGCGCCAACTTGTCCGGTTTTCCCGAATTATTTCGAGGCAACTCAGCCAAAAAGATTATTCGCTGGGGCAACAGGACATGGTCCAGTTCCTTTTCACAGAATTTTTTTAGTTCGTCTTCAATGGCCTCCCCAGAAGGATGCACCACGAAGAGGCACACCGCCTCCCCCAAAACGAGATCCGGGATCCCCACCACGGCAACTTCTGAAATTTGATCAAAGTGAAGGACAGCCTCCTCAATCTGCCTGCTGCTAACCCGTTTGCCTCCACACTTGAGAAAATCGCGAGCCCGGTCGACGATGTAGATATAACCATCCTCATCCACGGTGGCCAAATCTCCCGTGTGCAATCCCCCGCCAAAATTGCGTTCAGTAGCCTCGGAAGATTTCCAATAACCCAAAGTAATATTGGGCCCCGTGGCCACAATCTCACCCACCTCGCCTGGGGTTACCGTGTGTCCCAACTCGCCGACAACCTTCAACGCCACCTGCGCCAATCCCTTGCCAATGGATCCGGGATAGGCATGACGGTCCTCCGGTGCGATGCAAGAAAGCCGGGCCGTAGCTTCGGTTTGCCCATACATGACATAGAGCCGAGCATGGGGAAGTGCCTGTTCCAGTTCATCAATAAAGGGTTCAGCCAGTTTGCCACCGGCCTGCTGAAGTTTCATCAAATGGGGGAATTCCATGTTTTTTAGGTTGCTGCGCCGCAACAGGATCTGATAAGTACTCGGCACACCAGCCAGGCTGGTGCATTGGGAATCCACCAGGTTCTGCAGAACTTTTTCGGGGAAAAGAAACCGGTTGTCGATCACCAAGGAGGCGGAGGCAAGCAAATGGGTGTGCAGCAACGAAGTCCCGAAGCAATAATGAAATGGCAGAAGAGCCATGATGCGATCGTCGGGACCAATATCCAACGAAGTGATGATATCCGCTGTATTGCTGAGAATATTACCGTGAGAAACCATCACTCCCCGTGGCGTGGCCGTGGAGCCGGAAGTGAACATGATTGCGGCCAGGTCATCAGCCAGGGTTTTGACCTGCCGACTCTCAATTTCTCCTATTTCAGAAATAGTGGTCAGATTGGCATTTGCCTTCATTTTTGGTGGAGGAGTATCGCAGACAATACGATCACAATCAGCAAACAAAGCAGTGTCGAGCCGGCGCAGCCATTTGGCCTGCACAAAAGCAAAACGAGGCTTGGTGGCATCCACTACATCGGCAAAAAAATCCGGGGCACTGGGCACCGCCAGCGGGACACTCACTCCTGAAGCCAAGGCAACTCCCAAATAGGACTGCACCCAGAAAGGGGAAGACTCACCAACCAACAGCACACGATCACCAGGCTGCAACCCCTCGGCCTGCAAAAATCCCGCAATCCGGTGTGCTTGCCGGCGCAACTGGCCGTAAGTGACCTCCCCCTGCTGAGTAAAAAGAGCCACCTTTTCGGCCGGCGCGGAATTGTTCAACAGGGTTTCGGCAAAGTTCATTGTTTTCAGCATTCTCGTTCAAATTCAAAAGTGGTATTGCGAAGCCATCATCGCAGGGAAGGCATTGATATGTTAGAGACAGACAGGCTGTTTGGTCAACCCAGTTTTGCCACCAAAATCAAGTTTCGCCCCACAAAGTCGTCTTCAAAATAAATTCGCCCGGCTTTAAAACTGTAAACCTTTGTGATTTCGAAGTATTTGCCAACCGCCCGATTTACGGATTCCGGGGTGTAGCCTGTCTCGCTGACGGAATTCACGGACAAGTACTCGGCACGGTTTTGCTGGGTGCTCAGAATGAAGACCCCACCCGGTTTCAGCACCCTCTTGATTTCTTGGAGATAGAGTTCCTCATCCACATAATCAATGGTCTCCATGCTCACCACAGCATCAAAACTCTGGTCATTGAAAGACAACCTCTCAACATTTTCGCTGACGAAACTGAGATTTTCCGGCAGGGCGGAATCCGAAGCATTCGCCTTGATGACCTCCTCGGCCAAATCCGCACCCACGACACTCGCGGTCACGTCAGCCATCATGCAGGACCCATAACCGGTTCCGCAGGCAACATCCAGAACATTCATGCCTCTGGTCAAGTGCCGGCAGGCAATTTCATAATGAAAGCTGGCCAGGTCTCCGAGGGGGATGGCTTTGTCGGTTACATTGTGTCTTGGAAACCGAATCTCCTGAAAAACAGCACGGTTCTCACGCATAAAATCAGGTGAATATTTGGGCAGGTTTTTGTACTCAAGGGTGACGAAACCCTGGTCCCTGAACATCAGGTACTTCGGGTGAATTTCATACTTTTTCTCCCCACTCAGATTGATGGCAGACTTCGCCTGCAGCAGTCCACTTCTGCTGTAAATATCAGATGTGTAATGCACTGGAAAATCATCAGGCAGTTTTACGCAATCCAGTTTTTCGGACCTGGCAACCTCCAGCATTTTTTCAGCAACTGCCATATCCGCACAAAAATGCAGCCCGTCAATGCGGATAAGGAAATCACACTCATACAACTCACAAACCCCAATGAGCCTCTCAAGGGGGCTTTCATCAAATCCAAAGAACGTGGCAACGTTGGCAAAATAGTTAGTGAATTTGGCCAGTTCACTGTTTTCGTCATATGCCGGAGCAACCACGACAATCCTTGTATCGGGACAATGTTGCCTAATCCTCTTGAGCGTTTCGTAAATTACCGGTTTGCTCCAGAGAGTATGGAAACACGGATCAATATCCCCGCGCCACGACACGGTGCTGGCCTGAACAACTATCAGGTGTTCACCCAGGTTTTTCATTGGTCACTTCCCGTTTTCCAATGCCGACAGGGCCGGTTCAAAAAGAGCCAACAGTTCTTCGGAACCCTCCACAACCAGGTTGCTGATCCGGCGGCTCTGCTGGATGGAATGGATCGTCAAAGCCACTTTGTCGCCAGTGGATTTTTCTTCAGCGAGGTCTTGTGCCCGATGCCCCACCATGGTATTGAGCAGCCGTGTTTTTTTGGTGGCATCCCGAAGACTGCTTTCATTGCCGCTCAATTTGTCCAATAAGGGTTGAACCGTCTGAAGTTGACCGGATTTCAATTTTCTTATGGCTTGAAGGGATGTTGCATCGACAACTCTAGCTGCTTCGGCGGCCTTCCGGATGAAACCCAACTCCTGTCTCACAGTCTTGATCAAAGGAGTGGGGTCGCGGTTTTCAGCCCGAACCATGGCCTTGGTGATTTCTTCAGTGGCAGAAAAAGGATCCTTACAATACTCATCCAGGACCTGGACCAGCGTTTTTTCCTGAAATCCCTCGAATCGAGCCCCTCCTTCGGTGGCGTTGATCACCTGACAATCATCGGCCCAGGAACGAGCAGCAGCCTCGAACCAATTCCGGAACCCGGTCAGAACGGAACGGGTGAATACTTTTTCCCCACCGCCCCAGCTGGGAACCTGTTCCACAAGGTATGTTACAGGGTCATGAAGACCTCTTCTACAACGGGTGGTCAAGGATTGGTTATCTTCAGCAAAGACCACCTGACAACAGCCAATTTCGTTGTTTTTGGCATGCCCTTGGGTGTCCGAGTAGGCCGTGTCCATGCCCACCAGAACCAGGGGATCGCACCCCAATTCATGCAGGAGTGAAAATGCGGCACAGGCCACCGACCCACCGGTTCTCAAAGGCTTCTCACCATACGCCTGCTGCAACCAATCGGCCGCTGCATTGCCCTCGTGGGACATGGTTAGAAAATCTTTGAAACCCAATGTCAAATGAACGGGATGCGTCTGAGGTGAAGGAACCAGGACGATCTTACTTAATTCGGGAACGTCCTTGAAATAGTGGTCCAGTTTCTGACCCTCAAGGATGATCACCAAATCAGGCGTGATGCCCGCCTTCGACAAAGGAACTACCGCTGAATGAACGGCCAAAATCAGGGCCCGATCCTTGGCCCGGGCGAGGTCGGCCATATTCCGATCAAGGGATGGTCCTGCACCAACCAGGATTGCCGGCTTGCCTGCAAAACGTCGACCCAATACGGAAAAATGCTTGCGGGGGGCCAGGAACGGAAGGTTGGCTGCCATGTTGTTGACCCATTCAGCCGAAAAGACGCTACGGGTAAGCCGATCGCTTTGCACTTTCCTGACTGCCTGCTGCAAAGTCCTCTTGAATTCCTCAAAAGCAGGCATCTGCTGTTTTGCCCAGCCCGGCAGAACGCCCACTACCATGTGGCAAGGAGGCCGGCCAAGATAGTCTTGAACCAATTCTCCAAGCTGGCCGATGTTGGTAACCAATTTCACGCAATCCAACATCAATGGGATTTGGCCAAGAACAGTAGCAACAGCCTCGGAGTCAGGTTCGTAGACGATGATGGGAGCCGATGTGTTTTGGCGCAGAAACTCCAGGTGAAGGCCCAGACCGAGACCAAAGAACACTACCAGGTCGGCGGCTGGCTCACCCTGCAAAAGCCCCAGGGCTTCCTGCTTCACCACTGCCAGAGTATCGTCTTCCTGATAGAGGGGTTGCCCTTGGGCACGCAGAAATGGATGCCCGGTTGCCGTCACCCCCACTTCCATACCCAAACATTTCTGCTCCAACAATTCTCCGGCAGTGACGCCCGATACTTGAAGGCGGGAAAGATTCTCCTGCAGAGTTTTTATGTTCAGCTGATTGTTCAACCGCCATTTTCCTTTCATCAGAATCAATTTTGGCCATCCTACCCCTTAATTCAAGGAAGTACCAAAGTAATTTCAATGATCCGGAAAAGAGCGGGCCTAACAGTGTCGGATGTTTCGTTTTTACTCTTCGTTCAAAATTTCCAAAAGAAAATCAGCCGCGCGGGGATCATCAAAATTCCCCATCCAGAACACCATCCCCTGCTTTATCTCGGGATCCTCCTCCGCCCGTGCCAATTCAAGCAGAAGATCGAGAGCGGCATCTTTATCCTCATGCCGCGTCAACATATGACAAACCTGCAGTTTCAGATCCCTGGATTTGGCGTTGAGGTAAACGTCCCGCAAAAAACTCACAGGAATTCGGCCATTGATAGAAGCGGCAAAAAGGGCCTGGGCTTTGAATTCTTCATCCAATTCCTTGTTGTTGATCAGGGCTTGCAGGGCCTGGTCGGCTTTGGCGTTGTCCAGTTGAGCCAGGGACATGACGGAGAACTCCAGCACGTCCGGATCGGTTTCGCTGCCGAGTAGGTCCAACAAAAGGTCGAGAACCAACTCACCCTGATCAGCCCTGGTCAAGGCCATCAAAGCATATTGGCGCAGTTCAATATCTGCGGTTTGGTCCCTGGCGATGGTGCT
>JAUUYW010000091.1 GCA_030590265.1 Candidatus Krumholzibacteriia bacterium | reverse complement strand
TGGTGAAATGGACCTTTGCCGGGATCTTTTGGAAATCCGTGGTGAAGTTATGGCTGTATTCGATCAAACATACCGAGGAAGTTCCGAGGCCGAACGAACGAGTTGTCAAACCACGCTGGCCAAATTGAAATCAGTTGATGCTCAACTTCAGGGCAAATGGGGTGAAAGCCTGGAGGCCAGCGCAGGGGATTTGCGCCGAGCCATCACTTCGGGGTCCGGGACACCGGTTGGTGCATACAAGTCGCAAGCCTCCCCTGGATGCCTCGATCGCAGAGCCTGAACGAGAAAAAATGAGACAAAAAAGCCGGAGCAGCCTGTAGTTGCTCCGGCTTTCATTTGTCAGTTCCAGGAATCCAGCTATTTATTCCCCTTATTGGAACCTTTGACTTTGTTGCGAATGGCTGACATGTCCAGATCATCACGGGCGGCTGCATCCAGGGTCGTGCTTTTGATTTCTTCGTAAATCTCGTGGCGATGCACAGGAATGCTGCGTGGGGCATCAATGCCAATTTGCACCTGGTCCCCTCTGATATCCACAATCATAATGGAGATGTCATCCCCAATCATGATTTTTTCATTGCGTTTGCGACTGAGTATTAGCACGGGACCTCCCTGTCCGGCCTCCGCAGTTTCCCGTGAAACTCCGGGCGTTTATCTAGACCCCTACTGGCTCAGGAGTATTTGCAGTAACATCTGCTCCTGCTTCTGCCTGGGCTGATTCTTCCATGGTCATGGTCTCTTCCTTGTCCGACGCATCTGATTTTACGGCAAGCCCAAATTTGAAGTAATTGATTTCCTGCCGCATGCTGAACTTGGCATCGTCGATGGACAACTGTCGCCCGGTGCGGGTTTCAGTATCTATCACTAATGGAGCCAACAGGTTGCCGGTTATCTTGGCGCCTCCGGGGTGCACTGTGGTAATAATCAGGGTGGCCAGGTCTTCTTCATCTTTTGTACCGAGAGCAGCTCGCAGACCCGGGCCAACCTTCACATCGTAGTCGTCATGGAAGAGAAATGACTGCGCCACCGGGAATCCAAAGTCCCCTCTATCAAGGGATTGGAACCACTTCATGGGCACATCATCCCCCATTTCCAGGATAAGCCAGTTCCGCAGATTTGGCATCCCCACCAGGCCTTCGGCCAAATGGATCACGTCCTCATCACGGTACTCGAACTCCCCGAATCGAACTGTCTTGAACTTCGGCATTACAGGCTCCTTGTTGATGGTTTTCTAGCGGTTCCTATCCCGCAGAACTCCATGTTAACGCAAATATTGCATCAGGTTAGCGGTGTACAGCTTGCTGGTTACCAGGAGACTGGCCTGGTAGCTGGTTTCCGCCTGGCTCAGGTCAGAAGCGACCTGGGCTATGTCAGCGTCGTACTCGAGGGACAAATTGCTTCGCAGACGTTCATCCCTTTGCCGGAGGATGGCCTCTGACCAATCCAGGTCTTTTTGGCGGCCTCCATTTTTCATCAGCAACTGGTAAATGGTGTTTTCAATTGAATTGAGTTCGCTCATGCCCGAACGAATTTCATCCTTGTCACCGTTTTGCAGGGCAATCTTAAGGTCCTCCAGCATCCCGAAAAGACGCACTGGAGTACCATTTCCATTCAAACCAAGGACAGATGCGGTGTTGGTGGCATCGCCATTGGTGACCAGGAAGGATTCCGGGCTACCTCCCACCAGGCTCAGGGTGTTGTTTTGCAGTTGCATCTCCATGCCCGGAACAGCGGCATTGAAAATGGTTTGCAAATCGCCCAAAGTTACTGCTGCACTGAGGTCGACGGAATAATCGGTTCCTTGCCAATTGACCATCATAACCCCCAGGGGAAGACTCCCGCTCAGATTCTCAATATCCGCAAGATTGGTGCTTGGAAGGGCCATGGTGCGAACATCCCGGCCAGTGAGGGTTCCACCCTGACTTGTGGCGTTGAGGCCCAGGGAACCGGCAGTTGTGCCACCATTGATCTCGCCCACCACCAGGGGGCCGGCACCTGTGATTTCCAAACTGGAACCATTGGCGCTGATACCAAGATTGATTGTTCCACCGGTAGCGGCGTTGATTGTGGTAGCCAGGTCATTGATGGTGACGGCACCACTCACATCCACCTGATAGGTTGTACCCGAACCATCGCTGATGGAGATGGTTCCGGGAGACCAACCAGTTCCGAGATTCAAATCAGAAAGATTTGTGGTCAAGTCAAGCCGCGGACCCATATCCACTTGCCCCCCAAGAGTCGAGCTCTGGGTTCCCAAGAAAATATCCCCCGGAATGTTCACGGCCATGGTGCTGTTGGGGCCTGTCCGGCTTTCAATAATGTCCGAATCACCTTGATACAAAACCGTTTCACCACTGCGGGCAAAGGGCGGAGTTTTAACCTGGCGTCCGGAAAACAGGTAGTTTCCTTCGACACTGGTGTTCAAAACATCCAGAAGCCGGTTGATCAGGTTGTCCACTTCAATGACCGAAGTTTCCTGGCTCTGTGGAGTGGCAATGGCGGAAGATTCTCGCAGGGCAATCACTCTGATATCAGCCAAAACCTCACTGACGTTCTGCAGCGCCACATCTGTTCCGTCCACAATGATGCGACTTCTGGTCACATTGGTGAGGTATTGGTCGTTGTTGGCGATCAGGGCGTTGTAGCGTTGGATGGTACCAACCGCCCGGGGATCATCGGCAAAAGAATTGACACGTCGCATACTGCCGGCCATGCGCTGTTGTTCCAACAAACGGCCAAGACTGCGATTCAGGTCGCCCACCAGGATGGAAGACATGTAATTATCGGTTACGCGGATACTCATGCGGTTTCACCTCCTCTTTTTCTTAAGACCCATAGCTAAATCATGTTCAGCAGGGTGTCGTAAAGGGTTTGCACTGTGGTTATGATTTTGGCTGCAGCGTTGTAACTGTTCTGGTAACGCACCATATTGGCACCTTCTTCATCCAGGCTTACTCCGCTGATGCTGGCCATTTTGGTCTCCAGAGCGGCCACAACATTTTGTTGGTTCTCCACCATGAATTCGAAGCTGTTGCGTTTCGAAGCCACAACCGTAAGCATGGCTCGATATTCATCCCCCACACTCTGGGTTCCAACGCCGCCCGAGCCTCCGTTGGCCAGTTCAGCAATGGCCAAGGCGATGGTATTGTCGCCTTCGGCTGTGGTTGTTCCGGTGGCCACCATGTTGGGGTTGTCGGTCAAGGTCGGGTTGACCTCGATGGTGTGCATGGAATCACCTGAGAAGAATGACTGCCCGCTGCTGATGGAGGTGCGGCCCTGGGTGTGCAGGCTGTTGACCTGATCAATGACATTGGCGGCCAGTTGGTCCAGCCGATCCCTTACGTCCTTGATATGGATATCCCGGCTGTTCATCAGGCCTTGAAGTTTGCCGGGCGATAGAGATACTGCCTTATGGTAACCTTGAGTGACGATGCTCATCTCGTAGCCATTGGAAGTCTCTATATAGGTGCTTTCAAATTTGGTCACCGTATCGCGGGCCACCATGGTGCGGCCGGCAATGATCAAATCTTTGGTGCCATCCTCCCGTTCCAAAACCGATACCTCGGCAATTTCGGAAACCTGGGTGATCAACAAATCCCTCTGGTCGCGCAAATCATTGGCAGGATGTCCATTGGATTCAGCCGCCATGATTTGGGCATTCATCCCTGAAACCCCTTCCAACAGGCGATTGAGGTTGCCAATTTCCGATTGGATGTTGAGTTCGATGTTGGCTTCAAGGTCATCCAGTGAATCGTTGATGGAGTGGAAATCATTCACGAGACTGATGCCACTGCTGACCACATCCTGTTTCAAAGTGGTGTTGATGGGAGGTTGGGCCAGGGCTTCCCAGCTGTTGAAAAAATTGGTCAATGCACTGCCCAGGTGATCGTTTTCCACCGAACCCAGAATGGCTTCCACTTCATAGAGGGCCGAATCCACGGCTGCAAAAGACTCCATGCGTGCTTTTTGGACCCGCATGTTGCTGGTTAAAAAATCATCCTGAATTCGCCGGATACCCTGGATTTCCACACCCCGTCCCAAAGCTCCGTAAGGTAGAATGTCGGGCCTTCTGGCGGCAAAGGTCACAGTTTGACGGCTGTAGCCCAAGGTGTTGGCATTGGCGATGTTGTGACCAGTGGTGGCCAATCCAGCCTGGGCGGCAAACAAAGCCGAAAGGCTTGAATCCATGATGGAATTGAGTCCTGGCATTGTCCTCTCCTAAGCTTGCTTGACCAGAACCCCACCAGGGCCTCGGCTCGCGGTTTGTGCGTCGTTTCCATAACATCCCGTAGGATCTGTCAGAACGCTTGAACGGAAGATTTCAGCTTCTTCCCGGGCCAGATCCAGACAGAATTCTGCCAGCTGTCGATTCAGTTCATTTTGTCGATCCAGACGAACGCTGGTGGCCCGAAGATCATTCATACAACCGACAACTTCGTCCTGAGTAGTCGGGCTGGTTCCAGACACCAGGTCTTCAAGGTTGAGGGATTGAATGCTCTGTCCCCGCTGGTGGGCAAGTTCCTGAACAAAACGTTCCCGGGCAATGCGCGCTTGATCAGCTTTGGGCAGGTATTTGGCCCATTCTCGAGCGTTGCTGTCGAGGCGGTCCACATCTTGTCGCTTCATGTAAGAATTCTGCCGCCAGGCCAAGCGCAGCAAACGGCGGTATTGTTTGGTCTCAACTGTCAAAATGGAAGCCAAAAGACGGCAATCCTCGTCTATCATGGTGTTTCGTTGGTCCAGGTTGTTCATGGCTTCTCCCCGAAACTGGTGGGAAATGATTGGCTTGGGACTTCATTCGCCAGTATTGTGCCACCCAGTTTACGGAACCGATTCATGACTCTTTCCACGTATTGTTGCGTCTCTGGGAAGTTGGGAACCTGGCGACCGGCCTTGTCCACATTTCCCGGTCCGGCATTGTAGGCTGCCAGGGCCAGCTTGAGATTTCCGTCGTATCGCTGCAGCATGCGGGACAAATATCGAGATCCCCCGGCTACATTTTGTGAGGGACTGGTGGCATCGACAACACCCAGGTCACGGGCGGTGCCAGGCATCAGTTGCATCAGACCCGTGGCGCCTTTGGAACTCTGAGCCAGAGGATCGCCCCCGCTCTCTTCCATGACCACAGCCAGGACCAGGGCCGGATCCAGGCCATTTTCCCGAGCTGAGGTGGTGATTTCCATCTCGAAACGTTGAAGAGTATCGGCCACGGCAGCACCCTGTTGGCCGGCCAGGAGTTTCAGGTTCATCATTTCCGCGGCATCAGAGCTGACGGCCCCCATTTGACGGTAACGCTCCATGGCCAACGGCGGCAAAGCACTGACCGGCGGGTGGTTTTGTTGAACTCCGCTGTTTTTCTCTGTTGAAACGGTGTCTTTGAATTGACGCACGATCATGGCCGCAATGCCCATTTGGTTGTGCCCGGAAGCCATGGCTTTGGCCATTTCTGCATCCTGCATTTGCTGATAGAATTTGGTTGGTCCTGTGCTGTTGAACAGTTTGTTGTCGGGCACGGTGCGCCGCATAGCTTTCATCAGGGAGTTCAGGAAAACAGCTTCAAACTCCGTGGCTGCCTTTTTCAATCCTTCAAGATCAGATTTATCACCGGTGCTGCCTGCCAATTGACGAAGTTTGGCCTCGGCGGATTGCGACTCTGCCTGTTGGATCATGTTGCCTGTGTTTTGGGAGCCGAGAATATTCATGCCAACCTACATGATTTCCAGGTCAGCCTGCAGGCTACCCGCGCGCTTGAGGGCTTCCAGAATGGCGATGATATCCCTGGGGCTGGCCCCAATATCATTCAGGACACCCACCACATCGGCCACAGTGTTGGTATCGGGGATTCGCAGAACGCGGGCATCCTTGTCTTGCACATCGGTGTTGACTTCAGGAGTAACTACAGTGTTACCTACCCGACTGAATGCTCCGGGTTGTGAAACATCATAATAGGTATTGATCACAACTTTAAGGGTCCCATGGGCCACGGCAGCTTCTCGAAGCTTAACATTTTTACCAACGATGATGGTGCCGGTGCGTTCGTTCACGACGACTTTGGCAATGGCATCGAAAGTGGTGTTCAGCTTGCCCATATCTGCAATAAAAGGGACGGGATTATCCTGGTAATCGTCGGGAATGATGACTTCCACCGCTGAATTTCCGGCTGCTTTGGCCAGTTCCATGCCGAATCGGGCGTTGATGGTGCGCGCCATTTGGTCTGCGGTGTCAAAATCGGGATTAACCAGCAACCAGGTCAGGGTGTTGTTGTGGGTGAATTGGCCGCCCAGCTCAACTTTCACAATGCCGCCATTGGGGATTGTGCCCACCTGAGAGTGATTTTTCCGGTAGGAATTGTTGCCTCCGCTTTTGATGTTGAAACCACCGATGGATACAGAACCTTCGGCCAGAACGCAAAGCCGGCCCTGGTGATCCATCATGGGTGTCATGATCAGGGTTCCACCTTCAAGGCTGCTGGCACCCAACATGCTGCTAACTTTGATATCGATCGTACTACCTAAGCGAGCATTGGGATCCATGGTGGCACTCACCATTACGGCGGCGGTGTTCTTGGTGCCAAATTGGATAGGGACTGTGACATTGTGTTTTTCAAGAACGGCGGCAATGCTGTTGTGCACCATCTCGCTGCCTGCAGAATCACCGGAACCATTCAAACCGACCACCAGACCGTATCCAGACAAAGGTTCTCGGGTGGTGCCCTGGAGACGGGCCAAATCCTTGATGCGGGATTCATTGGCAGCCATGGCATTCACGGTTGAAAACAACAACCCCAAGAGCAAGACAAGCAGGGATATTTGGGCTACCGGGATTTGTATTTTGTTGATCTTCATGGCTTTTTCCCTTTTTAGAACAACCAGTTGATGACTTTTGTAATCACGCCGGGTTGAGCTGCATCGTTGACCATTCCGGAGCCGTTGTAGGCAATCTGGGCATCCGAGATGTAGGTACTCATAATGGTATTGTCAGGGGCAATGTCTTCGGAACGACAAACGCCGGTGATCTCAATCATGGTATTTTCGCCGTTGACATTGACCATGCGGCTGCCTTCAAGACGAAAATCTCCGTTGTGCAAAACCTGTGTTATGCGGGCGGTCATCTCGGCTTGGAGATTGCCACTGCGCTGGGTTTTTCCATCGCCGTTGTATTTGTTCTCAACCGTAAGATCCCAGGGTTTGATGAAATCCATGAAACCCAGTCCTGGACCACCTGTGTGTTCACTTTTATTGTTCGCTTTGGTTTTGCTGGTAGCGTCAGCACTGGAATTCTCGACGATGATAATGGTGATAAGATCACCCACCCGGCGCGCCTTCAGGTTGCTCACCAAAGACTCTCCCGTTTCAAAATCTACCAATGGCTGCCTGGCAATTGCCGGGGCAGGCAGTAGAAAACCCACCAAAACGGTCAAGCTGACCGCAAGCAATAACCCAGATCTGGCGCAGGTTTGCTGCATGGCTTCCTGGTTTTTCATTTCAATTTCTCCATTTCACAACTCCGGCGGCCACGACACGGGCATTCACCAGGCGTTTGGTCAATTCGTTTCGCACAGGGATGGTCTGTCCAATGCTGCCTTCTTGCCGCGCCGTAGCACGGACGGACACTGAAACAGCACCTTTCTCAATCAGCAATTCCACGGAGTCCCCGGACAGAACCACCGGGGTGGTTTTGAGATCGCTGTGACGCAGATAGTCACCTGGATTGATGGTTCTAGAGCTGGAAACTCCAAAAAGGCCAGCCTTGCCAAAGAAATCTGTTTTTTGTTTTTTAACCGCCAAATCGGTCCACTCCCATTTGAACAATTTGGGGACCAGGCTCTCGCCACGAGGAATTTTCATGATGGCACGAGCTGATTCGCTGAATTGATGGAGGATGACGGTGACAGGGAAATTCAAATTTTCCGTTGCTCCCTCCAGCTGGATGGAAACGTGATTGCGACCGGGTTCCAAGCGAAGCGGATTGGCCAGACTCACCTCAAAATCACACTCTTCACTGGCCCCCAGTTTTTTGGGAAGTTCCAGTTCAAACCAGGTGGCCGGAGCTCCCGTCTGGGCAGCCGGTACGAAAGGCTGAAGTGCCCGGCGAATAGCCGGACGAAGGGAATTTGGGTCCAGGTTATTACCAATGCGAACGATCACGCATTGGTTCGGCCCCCGAAACGAAACACCTGAAGCCTTTCCAGCAGTAACCAACTGGCGCAGAACATTGCGACGGGAAATTTTTCGGGTGGCCCCGGGTGATCCGCTGTTGCCCAGATACAAATCGGCCACCGATGGCGGTAGGTTGTTTTTTGACAAATCAGAAAGACGGATCTCATTTCCGGAAATAAACACTGTGTCGGCCATTGCAAAAACCCAAGGCCCAGCCATTGCCCCGGAGACCGCAGCCCCAACAGATAGAATCATAACAACTGTAGAAACAAGGGCTTTCATGAATTACCTCTTGAGCCGGTTGATGGTTTGCAGCATCTCATCGGCCATGGTGATGGTTTTGGAATTCAATTCGTAGGCCCGTTGGGCTGAAATCAATTTCACCAATTCATCCACGGTTTCAACGTTGCTCATCTCAAGAAAACCTGAAGCAGTTTCGCCAATGCCGTCCAAACCCGGGTTGCCGAGAATTGGAGTGCCAGAAGCAGGTCCTTCGGCAAAAATATTGCCGCCACGGGCTTCCAAACCGGCTGCATTGGGGAAACGAGCCAATTCAATTTGTCCGATTTCCTGGATGTTCGAGTCATCACCAGAAACCCGAACCGAAATTATACCTGCACGGGAAATGGCGATCTCCATGGCATCTTCGGGAACCGTTACATTCGGTTCGAGCATGTAGCCCTGGGACGAGACAATGTTCCGGTCCGCATCCATTTTGAAGCTTCCGTCCCGCGTGTACTTCATGGTTCCATCAGGCATGCGCAATTGGAAAAAACCATCGCCTTCAACCATGATATCGAGAGGATTGTTGGTGGAAATCACCGGTCCCTGACTGAAATTCTTGTTGGTGGACACGAGCTGCACACCATGGCCGATTTCAACTTTGGAAGGACGGGCGCGTCCCTCAGCATCTATCATTCCTCCGGGCATGATCCTTTCATAAAGAAGATCCTGGAATTCGGAATGACTTTTATTGTAACCAGTTGTATTGACGTTGGCCAGGTTGTTGGCGATGGTGTCGATGTTCATCTGCTGGGCTTTCATGCCCGATGAAGCGGTTCCCATGGCTCTGATCATTTTCTATCACCTTTCAATGGGGCCTAACTGACCTGGGGCAACTTGTTGACCGATTTGCTCAACATATCGTCTTCGGTGGTCAATACTTTTTGCTGGATTTCAAAGGCTCTTTGGGCAGTGATCATCGACACCAGAGTATCGATGGGATTGACATTGCTGCCTTCAAGATGTCCTTGGGCAACAACAACTTGATCTGCGGACAGGACTTGGGGTTCCATTCCCTCCGGGGCTTTCAACAGACTGCCGCTTTGGTGTTCCATTTTGGTTGCATCCGAGAAATCGACAATTTTCAACTTGCCCACTTTCGATCCATCCACCATGACACTGCCGTCGTTTTCAATGGAGAAACTTTCGCCATCCAGAGTGATGGGCCCACCTTCGCCGAGGATCTTGTGTCCATCGGGAGATACCATTTGTTTTGCACTGTTGATGGTGAAAGATCCGCTTCTGGCGTATCTCTCTCCACCTGCGGTTTCCAGGGCAAAAAAACCGGATCCCATGATCGCCACATCCGTCTGCCGTCCAGTCGAAACAATAGGTCCGCGTCTCATGTCCGTGGCTTGGCTCAAAATCAAAGGGTTGGTTTGAACCCAATTGTCAGCCAAGCCTGGGGACCGTTTTAGTTTGTTGAGACCATCGCGGAGCATATCCTCAGAACCCGCATTTTTAATTTTTCCAGTGCCCAACTCGGAAACCCTGGTCAGGATTTGCCGGAACCCGGAGGTGTTCACATTGGCCAGGTTGTTGGCCAGGGTGTCGATCCTGGTCTGTTGTATGTGCATGGCCTTTTCGGCTGTGTTCAAACTTCTGATCAAAACATCACCTCCTGATGCAGCGGGCGCACTATTGTCACCAAACAAATCGCAAAGCCCATGCCGGGAGCTGAAATGGGTGAACTACAGACAAAGCCCCCAGGCAGGAACATTTTTCCGCCTGGCAACACTGTTCAATAGACCAACAGGAGTGATTTTGAGCTTCAGATGAGAATACATATTGAGAAAAGGGAAAAAAATTCCGACCGGGAAAAATTTTCCGATCGGAACTTTGAAAACAGACAATGATCGAAAATCAGCCGCTCCCTGTCAGGAAGCAGTGCAGATTTCCTAATTCCCGGCGATTGGCTCCTGGGTCACAGAACGCTGTCGATTATCCAGGTC
>JAUUYW010000475.1 GCA_030590265.1 Candidatus Krumholzibacteriia bacterium | reverse complement strand
CCCCAGTTGATGAAAGACACCGCCGAGCTGGCCCGCAAACACGGAGTGCGTTTGCACACTCACTTGAGTGAAACCCAGGATGAAGATTCCTACTGCCAGGAAATCTATTCCCAACGCCCGGTGGACTTTCTTGAGTCAGTGGATTGGATTGGTGACGACGTCTGGTTGGCCCACGGCATTTGGTTTGATGACGATGAAGTGCGGCGCCTCGGTCAAGCCGGTGTCGCGGTGGCCCACTGCCCCACATCGAACATGCGACTGGGTTCCGGAGTTTGCCGGGTGCGGGATCTGCGCAAGGCAGGTTGTCCGGTGGGCCTGGCCGTGGATGGATCAGCCAGCAACGACAGCAGCAACCTTTTGGCCGAAATGAGGCAGGCTTTGCTGCTGCACCGTGTTATTCACGGCGCGTCGGGCATGACCATCAATGAAGTTCTGGAGATGGCCACTGTCGGTGGCGCAGGCTGTCTGGGGCGCGAGGACATTGGCAGTCTGGCCGTGGGCATGGCCTGCGACATGGCTGTTTTTGGTTTGGAAGCTATCGGTTATGATGGTGCCCATGATCCGGTTGCCGCTTTGTTGTTGTGTCACCCGGAACCGGCCAGGGAAGTTGTTGTGGGCGGGAGGGTTATCAAGCAGGAGAGTTGATCGTAGCTGGGTCGGTAAAAAAACCAGCCCGATTCATAATTCTGCAAACCTGATCAGGTTTCAATCAGATCGTCTGCATCCAAGGGCAAAACAATTGCCGGCATCACCGGCAAGAGCAGCTTCAACCGCCGCATTCGCTGGCAACAAATCACAATTACAAATATCCCAGTTGGACAAGGCTTGTCAAAAATGCAGGCACCCGATACCATGGTCCAAGGGAGAAAAACAATTTTTCAAATGGAAAGTGTTCATGAACACAATCAAAATGGGCCTTACTCTTTTGTGGCTTCTATTTGCCGCTACTATTTTCACCAGCATCGCCATGGGCCAAACTCCGAACAAAACTCCCGGTAAAGCCCCGGAACCGAACTGGATCACAACCCACAACCTCCCCCATGAAAAATCCGTCAAAAAGTCCTCCCTGGTGGGCGGGTTTTATTACCTGCTGATCGATAGCCAAACCAACCTGAAAACTCAACAGGACTATCATCACTACGCCATCAAAATGATTACGGCCGAGGGTGTCCAAAATCTGAGCGACATTGATATCGACTATGATCCCAGCTACCAGTCCCTGGTTATCCATAAGGTCAGGTTGCACCGTGATGGCCGCATCATCGACAATCTGACCAGCCATGAGATCAAAACATTCCAACGTGAATCAGGCATGGATTACCACCTTTACGATGGCACCCAGACCGCCGTGATAAACCAGGAGAATGTGCACATTGGTGACATCCTGGAATATTCCTACACCATTACCGGATTTAACCCCATCCACGGTGACGATTATTTTGACGCCTACTACCAGAAGATCACCTTCCCGTTTCAGGATTACTACCGGCATTTAGTGGCACCAAAGGATATTCCCGTTCATTTTCTATCCTTGAACGATGCCTCCGTCCCTGATAAAAAAGTTGTCGGATCCACTGTTTATTATTCCCAGGAATTTCATAACGTAACTGCCCATCTCTTTCAGGATCATTCCCCTTTCTGGTACAATCCGCTTCCTCAGATCCAGATTTCCACGTTTGAACACTGGCAGCAGGTGGTCGGCTGGGCCCTGCCAAACTACCGCATTCCCGCTACTGATCTGGAATCATTGCGGGAAGAAACGACCTCCATAACTACGGCGAACAATCTGGATGAACAAATCCTGCAAGCCATTCGTTTTGTTCAGGAAGATATTCGCTATCTGGGGTTGGTAAGCGGACTGGGAGCCTACCGCCCCAACCCTCCGCTGAAGGTGTATCAACGACGGTTTGGCGACTGTAAGGACAAGTCCCTGCTTTTGTCGGCCATGCTGCGCAACCTTGGCGTCGCGGCCCATCCCGTCCTGGTCAATACCAATCTGGAATCAACCATCGAAAAGGAAATCCCAAGCCCCCTCGCCTTCAACCATTGCATCGTCAATTTCACCCACAAAGGCCGTGAATATTTTATCGATCCAACCAACACCGCCGAAGGTGGTGACCTGGATCATCGAAATACTTTGTACTATGGCAAAGGTCTCATCCTTGCCGAGGGTGTTAAAGACCTGACGGATTTACCAACACCCGCTCCCTACAAGCTGGACGTCCAATATATTTTCACCCTTGAAGAGATTGGCTCTTCGGCCCGAATGGATGTTATAACTACCTACCAGGGCCCCAATGCCAACAACAAACGCAACCAGCTTCAGAACTCAAGCCTTGATGAAATCAGCCAGTCCAGCCTCAACTATTACAGCGAAGCCTACCCCAGCATTTCTTTGCATCAACCCATCAGCATTTCCGACGACAGACGTGAGTTGGACAATATCCTCGTCATCAATGAGAGTTATTTCATTGAGGAATTCTGGACCACTTCGGAATCCGATACCATGATGATTTATGTGGAATTGCTGCCCATGGAATTGATCTCGGTGGTGGACATTCCCGCAAGCCCTGATCGAACAGCCCCCTACGCTACCGGCCGCCCCCTTGATATGACACTGAACTTGGAACTGAACATGCCCTCGGATTGGCCTGTTGATATTGATAAAGTGGTCATTG
>JAUUYW010000047.1 GCA_030590265.1 Candidatus Krumholzibacteriia bacterium | reverse complement strand
GTAGGCCGCAGCCCAATCCCAAATCCGCATCGGCCACATAGCCATCCAGTTGTTCGTACCCCTCGGCAAAATTGATGTTGCCCGAGTCAGTTCCACAGCCAACGCCGCAACAACCACCAGATTGGTGAGCGATCTCACCATATTTTTCCTTCACGATTTTTTTGAATTTATTCGAGTTCATTGGTTTTTCCTTCCAGCCCGCAACAGCCAAATCCGGCAAACAACCTCAGGAAACCTTCCTGGGCCCTATTCAGTGTTTTGTTGTCGAGGCAGTAACATGTTCGAGGACCATCAATCTCGCCTATGATCAGGCCAACCCTTTTCAGTTCTTTCAAATGCTGGGAAACCGTCGATTGGGAAAATGGCATCCGATCGACGATATCTCCGCAAATACAACTCTGCCGTTCGGCCAGGATCTGTAGAATCCTGATGCGACCGGGATGGGACAAGGCCTTGGCCAAATCGGCCAGCAGAATCAAGTCCGGGGTGAATTCCTTTTGGGTCTCGTTTTGTACTCTAGAGCTCATGAGATCTCCTTTATCGTTAATCGCAATTTACCGATAAATAATAAAACCGCAAGGGTTTAATTTAGTTTTATTATATCTTTTTGTGTGTTTTTATGATAAAATAACAAAAAGAGAAGATTAATATGCAATTTTCCGTTCCATTACGGGGCTTTCAGTTTTTAGGAGCCATGATGTTTCGCTTACATTTTACACCCTTGGCCTTCCTTTTTGGCACCTTGCTGTTTCTTGGTAACGGCAGCACCAGTGCCCAGAGTTTCAAAAGCTTGCCCTGCAACCTACCCCAGGGCCCAGTTCTCGATACAAAAACCGATCGCACAAGAAGCACATTCCGCTCCACCGGTGACCTCAAACGGGGCAATAATCCATTCCAGGACGTAGATTTTACTCTTCAAACCAAGCAGGCCACAGGCCAGACAAACTCCACTCCCTCAACCATGGATCCGGAAATCAAGACCATGGTCGAATCCCTCAGCGATCCATTTTATCTGCGCAAACTGAATAACAAAAAGGCCGGACACACACCCAACGGCCGCGTCCCCATGCTGGGTTCCCCTCGCCGAGAATTTTCGGAAAAAACCATTTCCCAGCGCGATCTCCCCTGGTCCAACGACACCTTGCTGGCCAATCCTACCAACATGAACGACGAATATGTCTCCTTGGCTGAAAGCCCCCTCACAGGCAACTTGTACGCCGTCTTCGCAGCCAAAGACCTCGGTGGCACCGACCGTGACATCCACATTGCTCATTCCACCGACGAGGGCCTCACCTGGACCGTCATCGAAATGCCCTCATTCAGCCAGGACGAGTACCAGCCTGAAATCGCCATCGACTCGGCAGGCTACATTCATGTGACCTGGATCCGGGATGACGGCTGGATTTTGCGCTCTCGCACCAGCGCCCCTGACGATACCAGCGATTGGGCCTGGGTTCGTGGCCTCGGCACCGAAGAAACCCACGCCACTCCATCCATTGCTGTATCCGGGGCCGGGGATTTCGCCACCGTCTTCATCGCTGCCGGCTGGTTGACCGTGAACTGGGATCTCTACCAGTACGAATGGACCATCATCTTCATGTATTCCACCAATGGCGGTCAAACCGTCACCTACGATTATTTCAACCCCGACGGCTATCAGGATCTCTGGCCGGACGTGGCCATGAACAGTGGCCTGGTTCATCTCCTGAATGCCGAGGTGGACTACTATTCCGGAGAAACCGAAATTCTCATGGCCAGCGACACCTACAACGGCAGCTTCGGCAACCTGGGCTATTTCACTGGTTACACCAGCAACAACACCGGCTTTCCCCAAGTGGCCTGCCAGGACGAAAATGTCTACATCGTCTTTCAGGAAGACTACACTGACGGCATGGTGGCCGACGGAGACATCATCTACGTCTACAGTTGGGACTCGGGCGAATCTTTCTACGGCCCCTTCGGCATGGCCGCCGACGAATACGAAAGTGTGGGACCTTCGGTTTTCACCCGCGATGGCGTGGTGGGCGTATTGTGGCTCGACGCACCGCCCAATGCCGATGAATTCTGGCTGGGCAGCCGTCTGGGCAGCGGATTTGGGCACACCGACCTCTTCGGATCCGTGGAACTGGTCAGCAACGAACCCAGGGTAGAACCCATGTTTCACTCCTGCTTCGGCACCGCGGCCACCGGAAGAATGCACGCCGCCTGGATCGACCGCCGGGACTATGCCACCCAGGGTCACAACGTCTACACCAGCAGCCGCCAGGTGGCCGGCAACCTGGCACCCTTCACCCCCGCGGGCTGGGACACCTTCCTGGTGACCAACATGATTCGCGGCCAGCGCAGCCAGGGTTTCCTGGCCGCCGGCGATACAACCTTCGTCAGCTTTGCTTTCCTTAACAATGGCTTGGCTGATATTTCCGAAAGTTTCCTGCTGAACCTCAAACTCGATGGCATCACCCAGGCTGAATGGTCCGTGGATGGCGGCCTGGGCACCGGCACCTACGTTCCCCTGGAAGATTATCCACTGGTGGTTTCCGCTGGTCGCCACAGCCTCACTTTCAACCTCGATATTGAGGATCAAGTGGACGAAACCAACGAGTTGGATAATCAGTTCACCGAGTTTTTCACCTGGGTGGATGGCGATCCGGCCCTGCGCCTGAACCCGGATCACCTGAGCAAAACCATCATCCCCAACAAATCCCGCCAGGAAGCCTTGTTGCTGGTGGACAACCCGATCTTGCGCAACGAATCCCATTTGCCGGTCATTGATGGGCCTCTTGCCGAAGCCATGGACAACAGCCGGAACGAAGACCTTTTGAGAGTGATGATCGTGCCCACGGAACGTCTTGATCCCGCAGCCATGGGCCAGGCCCTGCAGGGAGCAACCCGAGCCACCCGCCGCGAAGTGATCACCCAGGCAGCGAAAAACCAAATGGACCGAACCTTTGCCAATCTTCAGCCTCAACTGAACAGCTTGGCCCTTATCAGCCGCGGTGATGGGCCTCAACCACTCTGGTTGTCCGGCACCATCACCATGGAATTGACAACCGCGGCGGTGGAAGAACTGGCCGATAATCCCCAAGTGGGACTGCTGTGGCTGGACAATCAAAAAAGTGAAACCTACGGTGAAATCCAAAAGGACCAGGCGCGGGCCCCGGACTCAAGGGCCAACGCCTGGCACATTGCGCAAATTGGTGCGGATCAAGCCTGGGCAGCCGGGCTGACCGGGACCGGCATCGTCGTTGGCCACCTCGACACCGGTGTAGCCTACGATCATCCCGATCTGGTGGGTCAGATGTGGGACGGTGGCCCCACTCACCCCAACCATGGTTACGACAGCGTGGACGATGACGACGACCCTTATGATGGTGATGTGGACTATTTCCATGGCACCCACACCGCAGGTCTCATTGCCGGCGACGGCACTAATGGCACTACCACCGGAGCCGCCCCGGACGCCATCCTGATGGCCTTGCGAGCCATGCCCGGTTACATGGAAGACATGGTCGAAGCCCTGCAGTTCGGTCTGGACAACGGGGCGCATCTGTTCAGTCTCAGTGGAGGTTGGGGACTTGGTTCGGACAGTGTGAGGGCTGCCAATCGTTACAACGCCGAGCTTTTGTTGAGCATCGACGTGCCCTGGATCTGTGCCGCCGGCAATGGCGACAACTATGGCGGCCACAACCCCGTCCCTACGGACATCTCCAGTCCGGGCGACTGCCCAGGCCCTTGGTATCATCCCAATGATGGAGCCACCGCAGTCGTCAGTGTGGGCGCTTCCATGAGCAACAACACCATGTGGCCCTACAGCAGCTACGGCCCCACCGAATGGGATGTGGAAAATAACTATGGTGATACCGACTATCACGATTATCCCATGCCTGGCGGGCTGATGAAACCCGACCTCACCGCCCCCGGCGGCGAAATCATCAGCTGCACCGGTGCAGGAGGTTACGTCACCTATTCAGGCACCAGCATGGCCACTCCTTTGGTGGCGGCGGCCTTCTGTTTGATTTGGAGTGCTGAACCGGCCCTTTTGGTGCCCCAGGTATGCGAATTGTTGGAAACCACGGCCACTGATTTGACCCAGTCACCTTCCTCCCCGGGACGGGACAACTATTCAGGAGCAGGCTTGCTCAACCTCTCGGCAATTCTGGGACACATGCCCACCGCCGAACCCGAATATTTCTGGATTTGCAATGACGGCGACTTGCCCCTGATCATTCCCGGTGCCACCTGGAATTCAACCTGGCTGGAGATCATCACTCCGGTTACCGCCATCGCCCCGGGTGATTCCATCCAGGCCGTGGCCATGATTGACCCGGAAGGATTGCCCGAAGGCCAGTACTTCGACACGGCAGTCATCAACAGCAACGACCCTCAGGCACCTCATTACCTCACTGTCACCCTGACTTATGGCAGTGGTCTCAGCGCCCTGGAAAATCAGGTGCCAACAGCGCACCAGGCCGAATTGTCCAACCACCCCAATCCTTTCAATCCGCGCACGGTTTTGAAATTCAGAACCGACCGCCAGGCAAAAATCATCCTGGGTGTTTATGATCTGCGTGGGCATCTGGTGCGAAACCTGGTGCAGGGCGTTTTGCCCTCCGGGATGCATGAAGTGCTCTGGGATGGTCTTGATAATTCAGGTTTGGCTGTGTCCAGCGGGCAGTATTTTGCTCGTTTGCGCCAAGGAGATTCGGACCCGGTGACTCGGAAATTGTTGCTGGTGCGTTGACCTGGAATCCTGCAGAATCAAAATGAATCAGGCCCGGGAAAACTCCCGGGCCTGAATCTATTTTCCAATATGACAATCCCATTTAATTCCCGGACAGAACCACCCGGAAACCGGTGTCATAGGATGCATTGCTCGGAAGCGCGGAATGACGTGCAGCACTGCGACAATCTTGAAGAGGACTGAAAAAATAGCCGCCCCGGATAACCCGCTCAGTGCCAAACAAAGGTCCAGGAGTATCCTCACCAGGAGGGTCCTCGCTGTAGTAGTTGGCCCTCATCCAGTCGTTGACCCATTCTCGCACATTGCCGTGCATATCATATAAACCCCAGGTGTTTTCAACCAGCTGGGCAACCTCTTGACTCCAGCCACCACCACTCAAATCATACCAGCAAATGGTTTCCAGTTGGCTGGAGACACACTCGTCATTCCCCACAGGAAAAATGTTGATGTTGTTGGCATAAGCAGTGGTGGAACCAGCCCGACAGGCATACTCCCACTCCGCCTCGGTGGGCAAACGGTAGCCTGGGGCCGCAGAAGGATTATTGATCCCGCAAACCCACGTGATATGGCTGTAGGAGCGTTCCATTCCCAAGTACATACTCAACCAATCACAGTAGGAAACAGCACCATACCACGAGACTTCCTTCACTGGCTGGTCGGGAACCGGTGTGCTGAAAACTCCATCAATGAAGAAGATTTCCTGGTCGCCATCATCAAGATCCAGAAGTTCCACTGTGGAACCGTCAAGGTTGTCATTGACCCCAAAACGATTCGCCGTGGCGTAACCATTGTCATAAGCCCATTGGGCCATGGCAATGTATTCACCATTGGTGACTTCGGTACTCTTCATGATGAAATCGCGGGTAATATCCACATCATGAGGAGATTCAAAACCATTGCGGCAACCTTCAAAACCACTACTACCCATTTGGAAGGTGCCGGCAGCCACAGGCACCAGATCCAGCAATTCCACATAACGGGCATTGAATACAATATTGTTATCGCCTGAGAAATTGGCGACCCTCGGAGCGGGCTGCATATAGCCAGCTACAGCACCCCAGGTAATGACATAGTTTCCGTTTTCGGTAAGAGGAAAAGTCGCCATTCCAGTGCCGGATTCACTGTAACCCCCAGGACCGGAAATATCCCAGGTGATGGTTTCAGATGACGGTTGGGGATTCACATGCAGAGATTGGGCGCCTTGCTCAAACTGGCCTGCAAAAACCAGACCGTGATCGGCAGCCAGGGTTTGGCTGCTGGCAGCAGGAACACTCCAGCCTGTGATATCTGTCCAGGTGATGGTGTAGGAACCGGCAGACAGTCCATCAATCAGCATTTCACCAGTACCGTCCAGGCTATAACTGCCGGGACCGGTCAACTGCCAGGCTGCATCCAGATCCTCAGGGAGAGGCTGAACGGTGATGGCCGCCTCAGCCGAAACCGTGAGAGTGATGGCACCGACAGAAGTCAGTTCATCGCTGGACCCATCTGCGGGCACCCAACCGTCCAAAGGCAGTCCCTGGATGGAGTAGGTGCCGGGTCGCATTCCGGTCAAGCTGGTGGAGCCGGAACCATATTGAAGAGTTCCAGTGGGTCCGGTCAAAGCCCAAGGATAATCGGTTTCACCAATCACTGCGTTGATATTGACAGTGCCCTCAAGAGGCATATAGATCCCGCTCACGGTGAACAATACGTCTTTTTCAAGGCTAATGCGTATGGACCCCGGCTCTGGCGTAGTATACTCAGCCACATCATCCCAAATGACGATGTATTCGCCGTTGGAGGTGATATCCAGCTTGGTTTGGCCTGTGCCCGAATCAGTGAACTCATCGGGCCCGGTGATTGACCAGCTGGAATTGAGATCCTCGGGTACCGGATTGACCAGCAAAGTGCTGTCCGGGAAAGCATAACTCCCAACAATATACAAAGGGTTCAAAGGGCTCATGGAAACAGCTACGGTATCGGGAGTATCAAATCCCTCTACATCTGACCAAATCACCTCATATTCTCCAGGAACCAGGTTGACCAAAGTGGCATCCCCATTGGAGGAGCTGTCAAACCCTGCCTCGTTAAAAATACGCCAAGTAGCATCAAGACCAACAGGGGTGATATTCACTTGGGCGGTGCCTGGTTGAGGAAGGTAGATGGCGGAAAAAACCAGGTTACTGCCACTGGGCATGGCTTGCTGGAAAGTGCTGGGTCGAGGTTCGTTCCAACCATTCAACTGCGGCCAGGAAATGGTATAATCACCAGGACCCTGGTTGCGCAGATGATAATTGTTCACCCCGGATATGGACTCCCCTCCAGGAAGAGTCAACGCCCAGGGCACTACCAGCTTGTTGGGGTCGGTTTCCACATAAACATCACCTGTACCACCAGGGTCATCAGCACTGGTGATACCAGCAGTTTCGGTCTCATCGTCGGAACAACCCACAAGGGTCAAACCCGCCAACAGCAGGAATAGAATAAACAGGGATCGAAATGAATGCCTATTTGGCATTGTCTTGCCTCCACATGCCCGAATTGATGCCTTAGATACCAACCAGCTAAAAGTACCTTTTTGGGCAAGAGGAGGCAAGGCAATTTACCTTGAGGGAAATATCCTGGAAAGATCTGGAACTAAGGTCCACAATTGCAGTTTGCCTCCAATTGCGCTAATATTGGCGCCGCTTATCCTAATCAACCATTTCCTACCCCTGAGGAGTCTTCTAAATGATCGAAGTTCGTGGAATCACGAAATCCTTCGGGACCATGCGCGCGCTCGACGACGTATCGTTCCAGATTGGCCAGGGCGAAATCCTGGGCTTTCTGGGTCCCAACGGTGCCGGCAAGAGCACGACCATGAAGATCATCACCACCTTCCTGGCGGCTGACCAGGGAACCGTTTCGGTGGATGGGATCGATGTCCTGGAGAACCCGCTGGACGTGCGCCGGCGCATTGGCTACCTGCCCGAAAACGTCCCCCTATATCTGGACATGAACGTCCACGAATATCTCAAATTCGTCGGTCAGGCCCGGGGCCTCAGCGGCGGTCTGCTCTCCGAGCGCCTCCAATGGTGTATCGAAGCCTGCGGTTTGGTCACCGAATACAAAAAAAATATCGGTGAACTGTCCAAGGGATTCAAGCAGCGCACCGGCCTGGCCCAGGCCTTGATCCACGATCCGGATATCCTGATTCTGGACGAGCCCACCAGCGGCCTCGACCCTCTGCAAATCATGGGCATCCGCGAACTCATTCGCAGCCTGGCCGGCAAAAAAACCATCATCTTTTCCACGCACATTCTGCAGGAAGTCAAACCTGTGACCGACCGGGTGGTGATCATCAACGAGGGTCGTCTCATCGCCGACGGCAACATCAACGACATCACCCGCGAAGCCATGGTCACCAACCGTGTTTATTTCGCGGTGGACCAGGACACCTCCTCGGTGGAAACCGCTCTGGGATCTCTCAACGCAGTTGAAGCCATCAAGCCTCTTTCGGTGGCCACTGGTTGTCGATTCGAAGTGCGCGCCAAATTCGACACTGACCTGGTGAGTGCCCTGGTCGGTCTGGCTGCCGAGCATGGCTGGCAACTGAAAGAATTGAGCGAAGCACCCTACTCATTGGAGGACACCTTCATTTCCTTCATCCAACGATCCCAAAAGGGGGTGGCTTAGCATGAATGGAACCAAGACAATCTTCCGACGGGAGTTTGGGGCCTACTTCAACAGCCCCATTGCCTACATTTTCATTATTGCCTTTTTGATGCTCAACTCCGTGTTGTACATGACCAGTTTTTTCATCAGCAACATGGCGGATTTGCGCATGTTCTTTGGCACCCTGCCTTTGACGCTGATCCTCTTTGTGCCCGCCATCAGCATGCGTCTGTGGGCCGAAGACAAACGACTGGGAACTTTTGAATTGCTGATGACGCTGCCTGTCAGCACCCGGGAAGTCATGCTGGGCAAATACCTGGCCGCCTACGCCTTTTATCTGGTGGCTTTGGCGGGCACCTTGCCATTGCCCCTCATGGTCATGGCCCTTGGCAATCCTGATGTGGGCACCATGGTCAGCGGTTACATCGGCGCAGCTTTGGTGGGTGGCCTATTCCTGGCCATCGGAACCTTCACCAGTGGTTTGGTTCGCGACCAGATTTCCGCCGTGATTTTAGGTGTGGTAGTTTGTGCCATGATCTACATCGCAGGTCTGAGTTTTGTGGCCGAAATTGGCGACGGCTGGATTTCCGGCCTGGGCTCGTTTGTCCAGAAATACCTCGGTTTGTCCGCTCATTACAACATGATGCAACGGGGAGTTATCACCTTGGGTGATCTGGCTTACTTCCTGGGCTTGAGCGGATTATTCCTCACGCTCAACACCGTCTGGCTGGAAGGAAGGAAGTATTAATATGAGCAGCAAACGCAACAACTTCCGGCTGACCTTTGCAGTGGTTTCTATCCTGCTGACGGCCATTGTCTTTCTGGTTATTTCCGTTCTGAGCAATCTCAATGGTGCTCGGGTGGATATGACCAGTGACCGCCTGTTCACCATGAGTCCGGCCGCCGCGCGCATCCTTCAGGATTTGCAGGTTCCGGTTCAGGTCAAACTTTACATCTCATCCGCGGAAATGATGCCCAACCAGTTCAAAAACCTGGAGCGCGACATCTCCGAACAGATGCGCAACTTTGCGCAGGTATCCGAGGGCATGCTTCAATATTCGGTGCACAATCCCCAGGACGACGAGGAGATGCAAAAAAATCTCGGCGCCAAGGGAGTGCAGCCTTTCCAGGTGCGGTCCATGGAGAAGGATCAAATCGATTTGAAGCGCATTTGGAGCGCCATCACCATCGCCTACAAGGACAAACCTGAAGAGGTTTTGCCCCAGGTTCTGCCCCAATCACTGCCAGCTTTGGAGCAGGACATCATCGGTCCGGTGTATCGATTGACCCGCGTGGGCCAACCCAAGATTGCGGTCTTTGGTCCCAAGAAGGAAATCGATCAACAGTTGGCCATGATGTACATGCAGCAGGGCATGCAACCGCCCGAACCCCAACCCATGTACGGCCGCATCAGCGACCTGCTTGGCCAGGGTCACTACGAAGCGGTCAACGTGGAGCTCACTCCGGAATCTCTGGTTCCCGATGATGCCAGCGCCTTGATCGTCATGGCCACCACGGCCTTGAATCAGCGCCAGGTTTATGAAATCAACCGCACACTGCAACGTGGTGTGCCGGTGATCATGGGCGTGCAGGCTCACGAGTATGGATACAGTCCCGCCCAGGGTGGTCGCGGCTGGGATATCAGCGCCCAACCTGTGGAAACAGGGTTGGAAGTCATGCTGGCTCAAATCGGAATCAACCTGGGACAGGATCATTTCATGGATCTGAACATGGAAGTGATCGACTTGCCCCGGGAAGTGAACCTTGGCGGCCTGCGCATGCAAACAAGTGAGCCGGTCAAACTTCCCATGCAAATCAAGGTGCCTGAATCCCAGATGGATCAGAACTCCGGGCTGACCAACCGCATTGCCCAGGTCTTCTTCCTATGGGGAACACCTGTGACCAGCGACGAAGCCATCTTGCAAGGAAACGGCCTGCAAGCGACCAACCTGATCCACAGCAGCGACAATGTCTGGAGTGAACCTTTCAGCGAAGGACGATTGCCCGGCAGTTTGTTCAATCCCCAGGGCAAGACCATGCTGGGCGCCCAACCTCTGGCCGTTTTGGTGGAAGGACAGTTCCCCGATACTTTTGCCGGCCAACCCATTCCCGCCTGGCCCGTCGCTCCCCCTGCTGACGGTGAAGAACCTCCTGCCTCGCCTGCGGACCCGGCTCCGGTGACTCCCGCTGCGGGCCAGCTGCTGGTCATCGGTAGCGCCAAGATGTTTGACGACGGTGTCATCGCCGCTCCTCAAAATGCCCTGCTGTTGCTGAACGCCGTGGACTACCTGGCCGGCAGTCAGGATTTGCTGAGCATCCGCTCCAAGACCCTGACCAACCGGGTTCTCAAACCGGTGGAAGCCGGCACCAAGCTGTTCTGGCGTTTTGTTGCCATTTTCCTGGTTCCCATCATCCTCACCGCAGTGGGAATCACCCGGGCAGCCATGCGACGCAAAGAGGCTGCCACTTACCGGCAGTCCATCACCCACCAAGCCGCGGCCGGTCGCCGTTAAGAAAGGACGAACATCATGATCAAAACCAAAAATCTGATTATTTTGGGCGCCGTTCTGTTGATTCTTTTCGGCATCAGCATGTTGCAAAAAGCCAAACACGAAAAGGCCACCAGCAGCTCGGCTACCGCCCTGCTTTTTGATGGGGAATTGAACGCGGAAAATATTGGCCGCGTCAGCATTGGCTATGGAACCGGGGACGATACCGTGGTGCTGGTCAATGGCCCCGACGGCTGGATCGTTGAATCGTACTTCAATACCCAGGCCAACCAGCAGCGCGTCGACTCCTTGTTGCGTGGCTTCAGCAACCTTGCGGGTGAGTTCCGTTCGGACAACCAAAGTGTGCTCGGCGATTATGGGCTCCTGGATGACCAGGCCATCACCGTGCGCGGCCGGGACCTTTCGGGAACGGAAGTCTTTGCGGTGAAGTTGGGACAATCGCCTGAAGGATTTGCCGGTAATTTCATGCGGTTGGCCGACTCCAATAAGGTGTACCTGAGCCAAGCCGGCATGCTGTCCCATATGGGTATTTATGGCGATCCTGAAAAGCCCAAAAATCAACATTTCCTGGAGCTGCAAGTGGTTCAGGAAAACAGTCAGGATATCGACTGGATGACCATTGTCGATGGCGAGCAAATCCTGGTATTCAGCAAGCAGTTCAGCTTGGTTGAACCGGCCGAGGGTGCTGCAGAAGGCACCGAAGCAACCACCGACCGCACCACCTGGGAATGGCTGCTCGATGGAAAGGTTGCCACCGAATTGGCCAAAACCAAAATCGATGGTGTTTTGAATTCCGGGGTGCGCATTCGAGCCAATGATGTGGCTGATCCGGCGGTTTCGGCAGAGCAGTACGGGCTGGACAATCCCAGTCGAAAACTGACTTTGAACCGTCATGACGGCAGCCAATTGGTTTTGGAATTCGGCAGTAGCCGGGAAGCATCAGATAGCGTGACTGCGGGCACTTACATGCGCACTTCCAATGATACTTCCATCTGGCTGGTCACCGAATACACCACGAAAAACATTTTCAAAAGTCTGGATGAGTTGAAGGCCGAATAGTCCTTTTGAATTCTTTTTTTATAGAGCCCCAGGTCGATTTGGCCTGGGGCTCTCTTGTTACTACTGCAATTTGAATTCATAAGGAATAACAACCCAGGCATCCACCGGCTTCCCCGCCCTCGTGGCAGGAACAAAGCGGCATTTTCTTGCCGCTGCCAAAGCTGACTCCCGCAGACATTCCGGTCCATCCATCACTTCAGCTTCCACCACAGCACCTTGGTCATTCACCAAAATTTTCACATGAACGCTCCCGGCAATGCCTTGCTTCCGGCATTTTTCCGGATAGTGGGGTTTGGCCCAAAAAGTTAAATTTGGTTCCTTCAAATCTTCAGCAATTTCTTCCGCCACCTGGTCTGATTTTTCATTGGCCAGATATGGTCTGTCACCTTCAATCAGTCCTCCGGCAACAGCCTCATCCTCCACCGGAGATTCAGCCTGGCAACCAATGGAAACCATCATCCCCAAAACCAAAATACCCAGGGCCAGGACCAACAACAAACGATACCGCAACATGTTTTCATTCCTTTCATCTCTATTGAACCGATTGATCCGCGCCGACAGAGAGGTTCTGCACCTCAAACCAACCGCGGCCGACAACTGTCACAGTTTGTCAACAGGCATGGTCACGAATAGAAAATCAGAAGTAGTATCCAAATCGCAAAGTGGTCCAACTGGCACCGTGGACCGATTTGTAGCGGATGCCCCCTTCAAAGGCTCCAAATCGCAAGCCCATGCTGGGCACATAACTCCACTCTTCCACATAGGTGAAATAACCGGTTTCCCCACCCATGAAGAAAACTCCCAGGGCAAAGCGTGCCCCAAAAACCAGATTCCAAACATCCACTCCGCCACCGTCGTTGGCTTTTGAGTAGTGGGTGTAGCCTACATCTGCAGTCAGGTCGATCAGGGGAATTAGAGGGTAATCGAAGATTCCGGATACACCCCAACCCGTTTTGTGTTCATCTCCAAATTCAGCATATGGGAAAGAGGCGTGCACGGCCAACCCCAGGTTCCGCTCTTCGCGGCCGGCCCAGGTTTTGGCCGAAGCAATGCCGGAATATGAAATCAAAAACCCCAGAATCAAAAGGGCAACAAAACTGACCTGCATTTTCTTCAATTGATTTTCCTTTAACTGGAGCTTTTGGTCTTTAACTTTGGCAATGGCTTCTCTGCGTTCTGCTGAAAGTCCAGAACCCCGCTGTCAATTGTATTTTAACAAACACCCCCAATGGGTACAAGCCAATGATATGCCAATGATATTCCAACATTTTTCCAGCATTCTCAGCGCCATGTGTTAGATTTGGCAATACACATTCGGTTGATAACCCAGCCAGAAGTTTGGCCAGGGTTTCCATCAGGATTTCGGATCGCCATTTGGTTTTAACAGGAGGATCATAGTGAGCCACTCAGGTGCCAAAAACACGGGCAAGGGACTTCTGCTGAAAAACTGCAACGTTCTGGATTATTTCCCTGCCGAAATGGGTGCCGAACCACAACCAAAAGTGGAGCGCGCCGATCTGCGCATCCAAGGCGAACGAATCGTTGAGCGGGGCCCGGACCTGGAGCCTCAGCCAGGTGAAGAGGTCAACGACCTGCAGGGCGTAACGATCATGCCGGGCAACATCAATGCTCACGGCCACATGTACGCCTCCCTGGCTGCCGGTATGCCCCTGCCCAAGGTACCTCTGGATACATTCACCGACATCCTCACCGAAATCTGGTGGCCCCTGGATCGCAGTCTCGACGCCGAAGCAACTTACCTCAGCGCCCTGGCCGGCAGTTGGGATGCGGTGCGTTGCGGAACCACTCTGGTCTTTGACCATCATGCCAGCCTCGCTGCTGTGGGTGGCAGCCTGGACCGCATCGAAAAAGGCATCGCCGAAGTGGGGCTGCGAGGCTGTCTCTGTTATGAAGTGACCGATCGTGGTGGCAAAGGCCAGCGCGACATCACCCTGGAAGAAAACGAACGTTATCTGCAAAAAATCGCCGACAACCCCACATCAGGTGTGACCCAATTCAAGGGTCTGGTGGGAGCCCACGCCAGCTTCACTCTGGAAGAACGAACCCTGGAATTGTTGGAAGGAATCTGCAGCCGCATGGGCACTGGTCTGCACATCCACCTG
>JAUUYW010000056.1 GCA_030590265.1 Candidatus Krumholzibacteriia bacterium | reverse complement strand
TGGGCATCAATGGATCGAATTTTCCCAAAATGAAAGAAGTCGCGGCGAAACCTCTTAGGCTTACTCCTTTTTACAGTTCTGGCGATCCCTCGGAAAATGGTTTTGAAGTGGTTCTTTTGCACCCGGATGCTGGTGACCCGGTTCTGGAACCACTGGAGATTTGGTTAAAAAGATTGGACCTCACCCAAGTCCAAATTGAAGCAGGGCAAGATCAGGGACTCAAGTATGGAGGCTGGGCCGGGATCGTTTTTGCGGCAGATTGGCCCATTGACAGCTCTGTTCCTCTGCCTGTCGAGTTGGGACGAAAAGCCACCCCACATTCGAGCAATAGCACTTCGGATGGGGCAGGAGTGTATCGTCTAAAAAACAAAGGTGTCTGGGAATATGTGGGGCCTCATTCTTTTTCAAGGTCAAGCCTCTTCCATTTTGAAGAGCCGGGAAGGCATGCCGTTTTTATTGATCAGACTCCACCTGTTTTTCAACCTACCGGAAATGTCCTGAAAATCCTGCCCGGACCCAAATCAACCCTTCGGGAAGTTTCTTTGCCCAAGTGGGGTGTAACTTCCATCGCCCTTGAAGATCCAGGTTCCGGGTTGGATACGGGCACTCTCAAAGCTCTTTTGGATGGCAAACCCTTGATTGTAGAACCAGACCCACCCCGGGACAGAATCCTCATCGAGTGGCCCGATGACTTGAAAAGCGGTGAGCATGAATTGCAGCTGCAGGCCAGTGATGTGGCCGGCAATCAAGCCGAGGCTACGTATGGTCTTTTGGTGGAGACAAAACACGGGCAATAATAGTGGGCCCGGAGTGTTGTGTTGTGGTTGGTACTCAAAAATGTTATCCTACAATTCTCAAACTCAGCACCCATTAATTTTTGGCAAATCGCGCAATCCAAACGCACCAGGGTAAATTAACTTGAGCATTCCCAACGACTTCGTTCATCTTCATAACCATTCAGATTACAGCCTCCTGGATGGTGCCATGAAAGCCGGCGCCATGGCCAAGCGCGCTGCCGATCTGGGGCAGAAAGCCCTGGCTCTAACCGACCACGGCAATATGTTCGGTGCAGTGGAGTTCTACCAGGCTTGCCGGAATAACGAAGTCAAACCCATCATCGGAATGGAAGCCTACATTGCCGCCGATCGATTCAACCGCAAAGCCGACAAGATCAACAACAAAGCTTACCATTTGGTGCTCTTGGCCAAAAACGAAATTGGTTACCGAAATCTCTGCAAGCTTTCATCCCAGGGGTACATGGAAGGGTTTTATTACCGACCACGAATTGATCACAAACTACTCGACGAGTACAGTGAAGGGATCATTGGTCTTTCAGCTTGCATGAGCGGTGAGCCCAACTGGCATTTGCGCACCGGCAACGTGAAAAAGGCCACCGAAGCAGCCAGTGTCTACAAGGAAATTCTCGGTCGTGAGAACTACTTCCTCGAAATCCAGAACCACGGCATTGCAGAAGAAATTACTATTCGGGAGTTGATGCCCCAGGTGGCCAAAGCTGCGGGCCTGGACATCATCGCCACCAACGATTGCCACTTCCTGGACCGGGCGCACCACGAAGCTCACGATATCCTCATGGCCATCCAAACCGGTAACCTGCTCAACGATCCCAACCGTTGGCGCAGCAATACGCCGGAAATCTATTTCAAGAGCACCGAGGAGATGTTGACCCTCTTTCAGGATTGGCCGGACGCCGTGGAAAATACCCTGCGCGTGGCCGACATGGTGGACTTTGAGATGCAGTTGGGGAATTTGTTGCTGCCCGAATTTGATTTGCCCGAGGGGTTCGATTCTGCCGATTCCTATGTTGAACATCTCGCTCGTGAGGGTATGAAAACCCGATACCCAGACATCACACCCGAATTGGAAGAACGCCTCCAATACGAGCTGGGCATCATCAAAACCACGGGATATGCCGGTTATTTTCTCATCGTCTGGGATTTTATCGACGCTGCCCGCAAGATGAGCATTCCCGTGGGTCCTGGCCGAGGCAGTGCCGCCGGTTCCCTGGTGTGTTATTGCATGGCCATCACCGACATCGATCCTATTCGTCATCAACTGCTTTTCGAGCGGTTCCTGAATCCTGAACGCATCAGCATGCCTGATATCGATGTGGATTTTTGTTACGAACGGCGTGGTGATGTCATCGAATACGTGGCCCAGAAATACGGCCGCGAAAACGTCAGCCAGATCATCACCTTTGGCACCATGGCTGCCCGGGCCGTGCTCAAGGATGTGGCCCGGGTGCTGGACTTCAGCTTTGCCGAAAGCGATCGCATCAGCAAGATGGTTCCTGAAGAAGTGGGCATCACTTTGCAGAAAGCCATCGATGAAGCACCTGGTCTGAAGGAACTGCCCAAGGAATCGGCCGACCACGCCCTGTTGTTGCGCAACGCCTTGGTCCTGGAAGGAATGAACCGCAATACGGGCATCCACGCGGCCGGGGTGCTGATCACACCGACTCCCCTGATCGACCTGGCGCCCATGTATAAAAACAACAAGGGTGACATCACTGTTCAATTCGACATGAATCGCAGTGAAGAGCTGGGCCTTTTGAAGATGGATTTTTTGGGTTTGCGCACCTTGACGGTCATCGACAAGGCTCTCAAACTCATTGCCGACTCCACCGGGAATCTGATGACTGCCGAAGAAATTCCCGACGACGATGAAGCCACTTACAAACTGCTCCAGGAAGGTCGCACCGTCGGCATTTTCCAGTTGGAAAGCAGTGGCATGCAGGAGCTGGTGCGCAAAATGGCGCCTACCGGCTATGATGATATTACAGCCATCTGCGCATTGTACCGTCCGGGACCGTTGGGTGCGGACATGGACAAGGTCTATGTGGAGCGCAAGCATGGCCGGCAGGAAGTGACTTACAAGGACGCTTGCCTCGAATCTATCCTTGAAGACACCTATGGGGTGATTCTCTACCAGGAACAGGTGATGCAGATTGCGTCCAAAATGGGCGGTTTCAGCATGGGGCAGGCCGACACCCTGCGCAAAGCCATGGGTAAGAAGAAACTGGACATGATGGCCAAGATGAAAGTCCAGTTCATGGCCGGGGCCGAAAAGGGTGGCTATGATTTGCGCAACGCCGCCGCCATCTATGAAGAGATGGAGTTCTTTGCCCAGTACGGTTTCAACAAGAGTCACAGCGCCGCTTATGCTTTGCTGTCCATTCAGACTGCCTGGTTGAAAGCCCATCACCCTGCCGAATTCATGGCTGCGACCATGAGCACGGAGATGCGCAAGTCCGATCGCATCACCCAACTAATTGATGAGGTGAAAGCTCTCGGTATCACTATCCGGCCTCCGGACATCAACCAACCCAGCGCCGAGTTTGGTGTGCAGAATGGGGAAATCCTGTTTGGCATGGGTGCGGTCAAAGGAGTTGGCTCGGCTGCCATCGATGTGATCCGCGAGTGTTGGCTGGAGCTCGGCCGCTCATTCACCGATCTTTTTGATCTTTGTGAAAACGTCGATCTTAAAAAAGTGAATCGCAAGGTTATCGAAGGCTTGATCAACGCCGGGGCCATGGATAGCCTGCCCGGGCATCGCCGCCAATTGTTGGAAAATGTGAACAAAGCCTTGGCCTTTGGACAAAAAAGTGCCCGGGACAAAGCCGGTGGACAGGCCAGCCTGTTTGGTGGCACCCCTGCAGCTGAGATGCTCAAGCCCACTCTCAACGAATGTGAGCCTTTTGACCCTTTGACTCGACTGAGCAAAGAGCGTGCTTCAGTGGGCTTTTTCCTTTCCGGTCACCCTTTTGAAGAATACCGGGAACTGATCGAATCGTTGCCCACCGGGACCACCGCCGAGGCCCATCGCCGGGGCGAAAATACCTGGGTCAATTTGGTAGGGGTGCTCACTTCCCACACCAAACACCGGGATCGACACAAACGGGTTTATGCCCGGGGCAATTTTGAAGACAAAACCGGTGTCATGGGACTGGTCATCTACAACAAGACTTATGCCGAATCCCAGGCCTTGGTGGAATGCGACAGCATTGTCGTCATCGGTGGCCGGGTGCAGGTGCGCAGTGATGAACAGCGCGAAGTGGTGGTGGATCGCATCACTCGCATCGACGAGGTGCTTGGCACCTGGGTGCAGGATGTGATGGTGGAGATGGATCTGGACCAATCCGGCAGCGCGGGAGTGGCCCTTTTGGGTCGGTTGTTTGACAACTTTGGTGGTCCTTGCGAGATGCGTCCCCTTGGGGGAGAGCTGGCCGATGCAGGGGCTGAAGAAAATACCGCAGCTGCCATGGCCTCTGTGAACCACCAAGGTTGCTCCGTTCAGGGAGCCCTCGGTGGTGAACTTGGAAAAGGGCAACCGGCCCCGCCACCCAAGCCGGAAATCTCTGGGATGCTCGACCCTTCACTGGAGGAGGCCCCAGTGTCAACGGACTCGATGGGGCTTGACCCTGAGTTCCTGCCCGATCCTGTGCTGGCCCGGCCAATTCCCTTGGTGGTTGAAGTGAAACGCGATGAGCGAACCTGGTTGCTGAAATCCGATGGCCGCAACCTGGCCCTGACTCTGGACAGCCTTCGGGATTTGCGTCGGGTTCCGGGGGTGGGCAGTATCCATTTGAGGGTGAACCTGCCAGCTCCCGTTGAACGCAAAAAACGGTTTATGGGACGGGGTTGACGGATTGCCTGACGGGTTGCCTGACGGATTGCTTGACACTGGGCCTTTCAAGTGCCTAAATCAGCGTACAAAAAAGGGCCTCCTATACCGGGAAGCCTCACTATCCGTATTCCCTGGTGCCCGCAATTCTCAAGCGGGGTGACCAGCGAAGGATTGCCAATGGACTGGAAGAAAAAAGCACTCTGGCTCGATTTTGAGATGCCCCTGGTGGAAATCCACGAGCAGATCCAAGCTCTTCAGGATTCTGCTTCAGGGCGCGGCATGGATGTCACCGAAGAAGTGATAGCTCTGCAGGGCAAGGCCGAAAAAATGGGGCATGAAATCTTCGCCAAACTGGAACCCTGGCAACGGGTCCAGCTAGCTCGTCATCCCAGAAGGCCCACCACCAACGATTACATCCAGCATATTTTTTCCGATTTTGTGGAGCTGCATGGTGATCGAATGTTCCGCGACGACGAAGCCATTGTTGCCGGCATGGCCACTTTGGGAGATCGCAAGATCATGCTTCTGGGGCACCAGAAGGGCCGTGATACCAAAAGCAACATCCGGCGCAATTTTGGCATGGCTCACCCTGAAGGTTACCGCAAAGCATTGCGGCTGATGGATATGGCTGTCCGTTTTGATCGTCCTATTGTCACTTTCATCGATACTCCGGGCGCTTATCCCGGTCTGGGAGCCGAAGAACGGGGGCAAGCCGAAGCCATTGCCCGCAATTTGCGCGAAATGTCTGACATGCCTGTGCCCATCATCTGCATCGTCACCGGTGAAGGGGGCAGCGGCGGAGCCTTGGCCCTGGGAGTGGGCGATCGGGTCTATATGCTGCAAAACAGCATCTATTCGGTGATCAGTCCGGAAGGCTGTGCCGCCATTCTCTGGCGTGACGGAGCCCGGAGCAAAGATGCCGCCAAGGCCATGAAGCTCACCAGTTCTGATGCCTTGAAGCTGGGTGTCATCGATGCCATCATTCCCGAACCCACCGGTGGGGCCCACCGGGACCACAAAGCCATCGCTCTTACGGTCAAAGCAAAAATCCAGGATACTTTGGCCGAACTGGAGAGAATTCCTTCGGACAAACTATTGGACCAGCGCTTGCAAAAGTTCCTGGACATGGGGATTTACGAAGAGGCAGGGAAATAGCAGAGGTGGCTTAATCTGTTTTGGGCAGATTGTTTTGCACACATCCAATTCTTAAAATGATGGCGCTTTCCCACGGAGGGGTTGACGGCATGAGCGGATTGTTGTATTATCCTATTGCCAACCTCTTCAAGTATCTGACCTTTTTTCCGGCCATCCCAGGTGGTTTTTTTGCTATGGGGCACCGGTTTTTTTGTGATCAGCGGCTGATTTTCCTTTCGATTTCCAGGATAATCAAGCTAACAATCACCGATTCTACTTACGAGCCATTCACCCAGCGAATCGCTGATCCTTCTCAATTTGAAAATTGTAGTCTTGCCTACGTCTGCCAACGTATTAGAATGCGTTAAAAGAGGATGTGCAATTATTCCTGAAAGGAAACGGCCCATGCTTGATGCCAAGCTTCTGGAAATTCTGGCCTGCCCCCAATGCCGCAACGCGGTGGTACCCGATGAAGCGCACCAATGGTTGTACTGCAACCATTGTGCGGTGAGATACCGGGTGGATGGTGATATTCCCATCATGTTGCCGGATGAAGCCGAAAAGGTGCCCGGACCGGGCGACCCCAAAGCTGGGAGCTGAACCATATGTGCCTGTTCACTCATTTTGCCGCAGGAGCCCTGGCGGGTGGTTTGACGGGAAACGTCTGGTTGGGAGCTGCCGCCGGTGCAGCCAGCCATGCAGTTCTGGATGCCATTCCCCATTACGACCATCCTGACTGGCGGCTGGAACTTTCTGGTGGAGTGTTCAGTTTGTTACTTTTGTTGTTGATGCCATTTGCCACGGTGCCCGCCGTGGTCGGCGGGCTTTTCGGCATGCTGCCGGATCTTGAAAACCTTTTTCAAAAGCTGGGTAAAATGCGCAGAGATCAATTCATTTTCCCGTCTCATACTGGCTTGATTCCTCACGGCCGCACCTTGGGGCCCCGCACTCTGGTATGGCAGGTGGCCATTTTTCTTATCTGTTTCGGTTTGTTGGGGGTTTTGACTCCTGGGACGGCATCCGCCGCTACGGGCACACGCGCACAACCGGTCATGGGTGATCCGGTGGTGCGTGTGTTGTCCACCAATGCCAACCTGACGCGGATCCAGGTTGAATGTCCGGTGGTGACTCATCCTGAAGATTGGGATGCCGTTCGCCTGGAAGATGTGCAATGGGCGAGGCCTTTGTTCTATGAGGAAGATGGCTTGGGCAATGTGACTGCTTTGCCCCCAAGGGTGTTCTTGTCCCTGGCTGTGCCTACTCTCAGTGCTCCCACAGTCAATGTCGCTGGGCTTGACTGGTGGAAAGAGCCTTCCGCGCCTGTCTTGGCCAATGAGATGGTTTCTTTCGGCGCTCCGGCTGTATTCCGCACTGTGCCCATCACCGGCAGTGATCTCCCTTTGGGATTTGATGGCGGTGTTCTGCGCAGCCTGGTCATCGAAATCCAGCATCAACCCAGCTTTCGTTTTTCGGAGCAGTTGATGGCCGCGGCACAAGAGGATCCGGCCAATAAAAATGCGCCTACCTTGGATCGGGCTCCTTCATCCCTGCTCAACCAGGACCTTTTTATGACGCTGTCCCGTGGTGGACGCGTTCTCATGTCTACCCGAAACAAATCTTCAGTTGACCGTGGCCAATTCAATCATTTTGACCTGACCAACAACTGGGTGCGCTTGACCATCAATGATGCGGGTTTGTACCAACTTACTGGCCAGGAATTATCGGCCATGGGTGTCAGCACCAATTCGGTTGATCCCGGAAAATTGCGTTTGTATCGCGGTGGCTCATTTCAATTGATGGCCGACCCGGCTGTGGCAGAAGCCGATCAGGCTGATCGGGTGGGGCTGACTGAAATTCCCATTCAGGTTCTCGGGGCCGGAGATGGCGAGTGGAATTTGGACGACGAAATTCGCTTCCACGCTTTCGGAACTGATTTCTGGGCTGACCGTGTGGATGTTGATGCCGATCATCTGAAATTCTACAACCATCCCTATGAAAATGATGGTGTCTATTGGCTGACCTGGGAAGATGTTTCCACTGCTTCTCCCATTCCCGGTTCACCTCTGCGTGTCACCGAAATCAGCACTCCTGCCAATGGAGGAGACTTGGTGGCCAACAGCAAGTTGCGTCTGCACATGGAGCAACAGAACAAGGATTCCCAGGGTGTCATCATTGACAATTGGTCCTGGGATAACAGCATTTATTATACAAAAACGCTGGCTTTCAACATCAATGATCCCATTCCCGACAGTTCGTCGACTTTTCTGGTGGAATTCCGTGGTCATCCCAATGATGCTCCTGGTGGAACTTTCATGGCTAACGCCTGGGTCAACAACGATACCGACCACAATGCCAGCACCACCTTTCCTGGGAATGCCCAACCTGGGAGCCTGCAAATCAGGATTGTTGGCGAATCCACCGAGATGGTTTCTGGAAACAATATTCTGTCCTTCCAGAATGCTGATCCTGACCGGGACACGGCCTTGGTTCTGGACAGCTACGACATCTTCTACTGGACGGCCCTGGACCTGGCCGCCATCGGTGGACAACTGGACTTCGGTTTGTGGCGAGAACACACCACCGTCGATGGCCAACTGGTGGACCTTCACCTGACGGTACCAACAAACGATGAAGTGATTCTTTGGGAAATCGGGACTTTGCAGGATGCGGCCATTCTCAGGGGCGATTTGCTTCAATCCCAGCTGACCTGCGGGTTGACTTTGGACACGACCCACGACCGCCACTTCCTGGCAACAACCGAGAGGCAACTCCATCGGGTGGCATCCGGCCAAATTGCAGATATCCTGGATCTTCGGGTCCAGCCCAACGATGCCCATTACATCGTGGTCTATGCCGATGGCTTTGGCGGTCAGGCAGAAAATCTTGCTGAATTCCATTCTTCCTATTTGCCCGGTATAGACAATCCGAAAACCTATGCTGTGTCTGCCAATGACATCTACGATAGTTATTCAGGCGGTCAAAAAGACATCTTTGCCATCCGGAACTATTTGAAATCCGTGTTTGAAGATGGTGGTGGAAATTTGCGATATGTGTGCTTGTTGGGCAATGGCACGCGGGATCATCGGAATTACAAAAATCAGAATTCCACCGGGGACCTTCTTGATTTGCTTCCTGCTCACCATCGTAATTTTTTCCCCAGGAACCCCACCCACAACAGCACAAATTCCCCCTATGGGTCAGATGATTCCTTCGTCTCTTTCGATACCCCTCCCGGGGATTATGATGTGGACTTTCCTGATGTGGCCATTGGCCGTTTGCCGGCTGTTTCGAACACCGAGGCGGCCGATCTGGTGGACCGGATGATCGAATACTCGTCCTTTACGGAACCAGGACTTTGGAGCAATGGCTTTGTGATGGTTGCCGATGATTGCGTTACACCCAGCACTCCCCGCTGGCCTGAGCCCTACCGCTATGAGCATCGACACACTGCTCAGGCTGAAGACCTGTGGCGTGATTTCATCCCTCGAAGCATTGACATGAATAAAATCTATGGGGCCGTTTATGATTTCCCTCCGGGAAGCAGCACCAAACCCCAGGTTCGGCTGGATATCAATGCAGCCCTGAGTGCCGGCACGAGCATCTTTCATTATATCGGTCACGGTGCTGAAAATAATTTGGCCGATGAGCAGATTTTTCAATCACAGGATATTGCCAACCTGACCAATGATATGAAACGTTTCGCCTTTATTGCTTTCAGTTGTGATGTGGGTGTGTACGACAGCCCGTCGCGACGTTCCATGGCCGAGTTGTTTGTCATTGCCAATGGGGGTGGAGCTATTGCCGCCATTTGCGCCAGCCAGGTCAGCTGGATTAGTTCCAACGATTTTCTTTCCGATGCGTTTTATTTTAATCTCTATCCTTCCTTGCATGTGGCAGGAGATCAAACTTTGTCCGAGGCTTTGCTTCTGGCAAAGGCTTCCATGACCAGTTCTGGATACCGACACAATTCGCAACGCTACAACTTGTTGAGTGACTCTGCCTTGAGCCTGCCGAATCCAGTGGATGATTTGACTTTTTCTGATGCCAGCCTGGATACTATCCGTGCGGGTGCCCGCCAAGTGGTTGTTCTTGAAGAATCTGGTGGCCTGATTCTGGGACCCGGTGATATTTACCAATTGGGGGTGGAAGAGTCCAGCTTTGATCACCACTACATTTATGGCAGCGAACTTCCTCCTCCGCCGGAGACTGAACGAGTGCCGCTGTGGACCAGTTACGAAGAACGCGGCTCTGCGGTCTTCGATGGCTACGGAACCATGAACTCCAGCGAACTGCGGGTGCCGTTCAAGGTGCCGGTGCAGTTGCGTTATGGAGATCGCTCCCGTCTGCGGTTGATCCTGACAGACCCGGACGAAACCCATGTTGCTTTTGAACTGGTGTCTGCCATTCGTTCGGCCACAGGCCCCAGCGATGACATTGTGGGACCCCAAATCGACCTCGCTTTCGAAGACAACCGCTACCGGGTCCGTGCCGGTGACGAAATGACGGCTGTGCTGCAGGATACCAGCAGTATTGCTATTCTGGGCACAACCCCAGGAAACAGTCTGACTGTGGAATTTGACGATTCTGGTTTCATGACCGATGTCACTCACGCTTTCATCTTTGATCCCAACAGCTACACCAGTGGTCGCCTCAGCTTCCAGCTGCCCGGTGATTTGCCTCTGGGAGATCACATGGTTGCCTTGCACGCCAGCGATGTGCTGGGCAATGTGGGCAATGATACGATCTCTTTCCTTCTGGTAGCCGATAGCATTGTGGGCATGGATTCGATTACTCTTTTTCCTAACCCTACACCCGGTCCCTGCCGACTCATATTTGAGCTCAGTGACCCAATGCTTGTCAAATGGGACATTTACACTTTGAGTGGCCATCGCATCAAATCCCTTCAAGAGGATTTGTCAGCTGGTCCGCAAATTCTTCCCTGGGATGGCCGAGATGACCAGGGAGACGAGATCGCCAACGGGACTTACCTGTATGTCCTTCGTGGACACGTAACCGGTGGTGGAGAACGGGATATTACTGAGACGGGGAAACTCGTCATCATGCGTTGATTCGATGATGATAAAAGCCGGCGGCTAGAATGCGCTGGAAGCTACACTTCAACCGAAGGAAAATTGGACATGAAACGGATTACGATTGTGGCAATTCTGGGGGCGATTCTGGTGGCCGGATTTGCCGGCAGCGCCTTGGCCGGCAGCGGAGCCGGTGCCATCAACCTGACATTCCCCATCGGAGGGCGCTACAATGCCCTCGGTGAAGCGGGCACCGCTCTTTCCCAGGATGTTACTGCCATTTGGTGGAATCCCGGTGGACTGGCTTTCCTTCCCCAGCGCCCCAAGCAACACGATGTGCACATCATGCAGTCCAGTCTGGCCAAGGGTCTGGCCGACGATATCGCCCTTTATTGGGGTGGTTACGCCATGCCCTTGGGCAAGCACGGCGCCTTGGGTTTTGCCATCAACTACCTGGACATGGGTGAGCAGATGGGTGTGGACGAGAACGAACAGGAAACCGGGCTCTTCCGTTCCTACATGTTTGCTTTCACCACCACTTATGGCGTGCGCCTCAGCCGCACTTTGGGTGTGGGCATTGGTGTGAAGTATTTCCGCGACAAGTTGGCCCCTGACGGAGCCCTGCAGGACGGTGGCGGCGGCAGCGGTGACAGCTTCGGTGTTGATCTGGGTGTGCTCTGGAAGGTTCCTGCCATTCGTTCCAATATCGGTCTGGCCGTGGCCAACCTGGGTCCGGATATCAAACACGTGGATGCCGATCAGAGTGATCCCATGCCCCGAAAGGTGACCCTGGGTATTGCCTTCAGCGCCTATCACAGCGAGTTCATGGGCTTGTTGCTGGTGGCCGATTACCTGGTGCCATTGTACGAGTGGAAGGGCGATGACTACGGGTTCGGCCTGGAAGATTCTCAGGCGGAATACGGTGCCGGCATCGAGTGGAATTACCTGCGCAGCCTGTTCGTGCGCTTCGGCTACAAAAGTGCCGACTATGGTGACATCAACGACACCACTTTCGGTTTTGGTGTGGACATGAACGAATGGGTTGGCCAGGCCATCACCTTTGACTTCGCGTCCGTGCCCCAGGCTGAAGGCCTGGACCATGTGAATCGTTTGTCCCTGGGTTATCGTTTCTAAAGTATCGACGTTGCGACAGGACCCCCCTGAATAAGGAGAGCGGCTTTGCGGCCTCTTGACCAACTGCTAGGCCGGAATATCCGGCACCATCTCGCAATCCTGATTTTGACTGGTGGATTGGCCCTCGTGGCCGGTCCACTGGTTGAATCGGTATGGGCCGAAGCAATTTCTTCCCGCCCTCATCGCCATGAACCCATCATGTTCAAGGACTGGACCGAGATCAGGCATTTGCCCGATGGCAACGAACGAATTGTTCGGGAACAAGCCAGGCAGGGTGAGTATTTCCGACGCTGGCAAGCCATTCACCAAATCGTGGGAGATCAGCACACCTCACGTTTGAGCAGGGAATTCCTGGCCCGGCGCGGCTTCGGAACAGCTCTTTTCGACCAAAATGCCAGTGGGGACAAAGCTCAACGGGCGTTCACCGGTGTGGATACCTTGAAGGTTCTCATCGTGCGCATCGGTTTTGAAGAAAACCGCCATCCCCATCTGACCACAGTGGATCCCAGCGGTGATTTCAATTACGTGCCACCTGAAAATCCGGATGATCTGCATGTGGACCCACCACCGCACAACCGTGCTTTTTACGAAAGCCATTTGTTGGGTTTGTCTGAATACTACCAATACCAATCCGGCGGCAGACTCTTCATCGAAGGCACAGTGTTGCCGGAAGAACAGGAAGGCAGCTATAAACTCAGTGATATTGCCGATTACGGCCCGGGCACCACTGGCTTTTGGACCATGGACAGTC
>JAUUYW010000291.1 GCA_030590265.1 Candidatus Krumholzibacteriia bacterium | reverse complement strand
TGTCCATCTGGTGGCTGTTGTTGCTGCTCTGATGCTGACTCTGCGTTGTTCCCTGAAACTATTCAATCATCAACTGGCACCGGCACTTCTGGGCACTATTCTGGTGGCCACCGCTCCAGTTGTTCGATTGGGCAGTGGAGTTAGTATTCTATCCGGGGGGATGGTTCCCAATAGTTTGATTCTTCCGATGGTCTTGGCATCATTGGATTCCACATTGGGAAAGCGCTGGGTATGGGCCGGATTCTGGGCCGGGCTGGCTTCTCTTTTTCATCCACTTGTTGGATTGGGTAGTGGATCCATTCTGCTGGTTGCCGCCCTGCCGCAACTCTGGCGGGAAAACCGTACCAGTTGGCAATCATACAGGTCCTGGCTGGCCGGATATGGTGTGATGATTCTCCTGGGATTGGCGAATCTGATTCCGCATGCCCTTCAGGTATCACAAAGCATCGACGACAGACTGTATCTGGACATTTTGGTTTTTTTCAGACACCCTCACCATTACCAGCCCAGTTATTTTCTGGATTTCAAGACCATCTACGAATCTTTGGCCTTTTTTGCTTCGGGCTTTTTATCCTGGCAGCTATGGAAAAAAAATGTCGTTACCGACAAGGGGCATTCGGAGTTGGTCCGGTGGATTGCCCTGATTCTGGTGGCATTGGCGTTGGCTGGTTATGTGTTTGTGGAAATTTTTCCTTCCCGACTGGTTGCATCGGCCCAGACCTTCCGGTTTTTCAGCATTCTCAAATGGTTCACCCTGGTCTTGATTGCTGGCTCGGCCGCCACAGCCTTGAGTAACCGATCAAGCCGCCTGTTGGGTGCTCTTTTGTTGTTTGCCGTCTATGATCCCGTTTGGCTTCTTGCTGTGAGCATAGCCTTGTATATTCAGAACAGGGGTATTGGCCCTGCAATTTTGGATAATAAATGGATCTGGCCCGGGATAGCGGCGGTTCTGGTTGTTCTGGTTGTGCCCAACCTCCATCGCGAAATTGATTATTTCAGCTACGGATTGCTCTTGTTCCTGGCCTGGCTGGCTAATCGTGGCCGGATACGAAGTGGTCTTGTTTTGATGGCCGTCGTCCTGGTTGTAATCCTGGTGAATAATACTGTTCTGACCCGAGAACGGATCGCTGGCAATGACCTGGAAATTCCCCGATTCACCCTTCGAGTCTCAGCCCAGACGCCCAACAAAGACCTTGCTGATATGGCCCGTTTCCTTCGTGAAAATACGCTGGAAAATGTGCTGGTCCTGACGCCTCCGAATTGCGGCTCCCTTCGATTCACTGCCGAGAGGGCTATTGTTTCCGACTTCAAGGCTTTTCCATTTTCGGACCAAGGTGCTTTGGAGTGGTGTGAAAGGCTCTGGCGCATTTATGGGCAGGATGATGAAGTTGGTGTTGCCGCCTTGAATTCCATGGATCAGCGATATGAGACCATTTCGGATGAAAAAATAAAGTCCCTGCAGGCGGAATACGGGTTTGATCTGGTTTTACTTTATCGTGAAACAAAAAGTGAAATGCCGGTCATCTACGAAAATGCTACCTACGTTTTGCGGAGGGGAACCGGGAGCGAATAAATGTTGTTCAACGTTGTCGAAGGCCTGAGACCCAAATCAGGCAGGGGACACCGACCAAGGTGAAGGAAAGGTATTGGATAAGCCGACCAATCAGCCCGATGTCCGCACCCACACTGCAGCCCAGGGTTTCATACAAATAACTGAATGCAGCTTCTGTAATACCCAAACCACCGGGAGTAATGGGTAATATATTCATGACCATAGCCAGTGGTGTGAAGACAAACTGTTGTAGGATGGAAAGATTGACATTGCCAATCAAATGCGCGGCCACTAGAAAACTACAGCAAATCAGGGCGTGGTTCATCAGGGAAAGCCCGATACATTTCAAAAGCAGCCCAGTATTTCCCGCCAGAGTCTGGACATAGCCAAGAAATTCAGGCAACCAATTGGGACCATGTTTTATTATGCGGTTCAACCACTCTTCCCTGCGGAGCAACCAGCGAAGCAGGAGAACACCAGCCAGAATTATCAGGGAGAGCATTGGAGCGATATAGAGGTAGTCTGCATTCGGGGGCAGACTGCCCGTGGTCGCGGCCAGGAAATATGCCAATGCTCCCAAAAGGATCAGGGAAAAAACACCGATGGCACGGTCGAATATTACTGCGATCACCAGGCGGCTGGATTGAGTGCGGGAATTCTGGAGCATCAACATGCCCAACTTGACGGCATCTCCACCAACGAGACCAGGCAAGACCGAACCGGCAAACGCACCGAGGGCGGTGACGCGCAGGGAATTCCCATAGGATACAGGCAGGCTAATGCCTCCGAGTAAAATCTTTAGCCGCAAGGCCAACAGACCCAACCCTGCCACCACGAGGATAACCTGCATAATTACCAAAGCGATGTTGCCAACTGACCAGGAGATGTCTGTCAGGGATTCACTGCTGAGTCGGTTGGAACTCACGAGCCAATAAATCAAACCTGCCGCGATGGCTATTTTAATAATAAACAGGGCAATTTTTTTGAGGTTCAATTCTTGGTCTCCGAATAAATTGTCAGGTTGGTAATACAGGTATTCTGGAACCTTGGCAATATGGTGGTTGATTTGTTGTTACTGCCAGCTGTTCAAATCTAACAAACTCGGGTTGCTTTGGCACGGAGATAGTTTTTGGGATAGTATTATGGTGTGCTTGGCTCGGAGGCCTTTTATTCTTCAGGCATATTTCCATCACCCAACGGCAATATTTTAATTTTCTTTTCCCTCAACGAAACAATCCGTGGTTTCAGTATCGAACTGCGCACCACGGTATTGACATTACCCAAAGTTATTTTTGTACCAGACCACAGTTCCTTCAATACATACACTTCTGCCACACAGGTATTTATCGCGTCCACTTTGAGTTTTTGAATAAGCAAATGTTCATCAGCAATGGTCTGGGCGATGTGGATGTTCTTCTTCTTCAGCTCTTGGAGTGTTTTGGTCTCATCCGGGGTCAAATTCGGGTTGCGTTCACCAATTTTAATGGCATTGCCAATTTTATCCTGCGCTTCTTCCAGATTCAAAATTTTATCATTATGCATTCGGATCTTCTGTTTGAGAGTGTAATCCACCCCGGCAACCAGTTTTGTATCCGTTGCACCACTGGATCCGGCTTCACCCACCCGGATGCCCGCTTTGGCCAAGGTTGTACCCCCGGCGATGCGTCCATTGGAAACGTCGACCTGGCCCAGGCATGAAACCTGACTGTGGGCGATTTCATTCCCCACCACGACGTTGCCTCCCACTTCAACCATGGCTTCACTGACATACTTGGCAATCAGGTCTCCCGCCAATTCGATCGTGTGGTTCTCGTCACCCACAATACCGCCGGCCACCGTAAGGCTGCCGCCGCATTTGATGTGGCAGGGCTCGAGCATGCCTTTGACCATGATGTCGCCGTCGGCTTCGACAGTGGCCCCGGTGCCTACGTCTCCCTGGATCATCACGGCGCCCGTATGAATGATGTTGCCTGTTTCCAGGCTGACATTTCCTTTTATCACATAAACATCATCGACTGCGACGGTGCCGTCGGCCAGGCGCACCCGGCCATTGCAGGTGGCGTAATATGAAATGCCACCGTCTTCTTCAGCCATGCGCACATTCTTTCCCGAACGCAGTTTTAACTTGTTTGGTTTGGCTACGGGAATCTCGGCTCCGAAGACATTCAAACCCGCTGTTCCTTCAATGGGATGGTGCAAACGCACCATCAATTCATCTTCCTTGACGGATCGTTTCTCCAGCTTGGACCAAAAATCGATGTTCCCGGTTTCTTCATCCACAGTCCAGCCTTCAGCAAAATAGTCCTGAGACCACTCAAGCCTGCCATCCACCTGGGGGATGGATTTTTGTCCCATAATGATGACATGATCACGCAGGAACTCACCCGGTTTACAAGATGTGGCCAAAATGTTTTCCAGGATTTCAGCGTCAGGGTATTCGGGAATTTCCAGGAGTTTGAAATCGGCCAGAATGCGGGAAATCAGGGTTTCAACATCGGAGTGAGGGTCGGGACAATCCAATTCAACACAGACACGGTCTTGGGAAACACGCAGTTGGTAATCCGGAAGCTCGTGGAGATCTTCTGTTGTGGTGCAATCATCAATCTCGCCAGTGGCTTGATCTTGATCTCCTAGTATTTTGGTATCCGTCATATTTAAACTCCGGTTTTCCCCTGGTGGGGCGTTTGCTCCAATCAAGATTTTCTTCGTCACCAAGGGGCCGCAGGTTTAGCTCAAATATCCCGATTTCCTTGAGAATCAGCATCAAAATTGCTTTTTCGGCTTTTCCTGAAAGCCGGTCCCCGAATTTCCAGCCCTGACAATTTGCGGCTCCATTGTTTCAAATCCGCCAGGTTCGACATCAGTGGATGGGTGCTGGCTGCGGCAGCTCTGGCTGCTTTCAGAGTCTTCAAGGCGGTTTGCCAGGCCGAGTCCACTGCCAGACAAATTTGACGAGAGAGTTGGCTGTTTCTGCCGGCAGCATCGGCCAAATTTTGCGATTGCCCACCAGCTTCGGCGGCCACTTCGTCGATTCTGGCCAGAATTTCGGCTGCTTTGCCCGCCGATTCAACTCCGGCTTCGGTGCGGGAGCGGCTTTCATC
>JAUUYW010000345.1 GCA_030590265.1 Candidatus Krumholzibacteriia bacterium | reverse complement strand
TGAGGAAATGTTGTCCTGGGTTGATGCTCTCATTCAGGCTTATGAAGAGCCCGAGTGATTTGACGATTCCGGCAACCACAGGGTATACTACCATGGCGTAAGGAAAATTTTCAGCCCGGGACGGAGAACACTTGAACCAGGTTAAAGCATGACCTTCAAACACACAGCCTTTCACCGATGGAACACAACCGTGGTGGTTGTGGTGGTGATGGTTTTTGTGTGGACGGCCACTGCTCATTCTACAGACCTGGACCTGCTTCAACTGCCCGTAACCTCTCCTCACCTTTGTTTTGCCTGCCACACCGATAATTCTCCCACTCCCGGCAACACTGATCTGAACCCCTTTGGCCTGGATTTCCTGGAAAATGGTCGAGTCTGGGATTCGAATCTGGCCCAGCTCAATTCCGATGGCGATGCCTGTCTCAACGGTGTAGAGGTGGGCGACAGTGATGGTGACGGCCAGCCGGATGGGAACGTGGACGAACAATCGGGCAATCCAGGGGTTGCCGATGACTGCGGTTCGAGTAATCTTGTGGACGAGAAAACGTGGGATGCCCTGAAAGCAATGTTTGACGGAAATTAAGACAGGGGTCATACTGCTGGCTGAAAACCTACCCGGCCGTCGGGCCTTTTTTTTGCCGGGAGCATTGCGGAACCGCCACAGGCGTTTTCGCTAACATTGGAGTGTGTTGTGGAAAATCGAGTGGTCATTGGTGGACAGTGGGGCGATGAAGGAAAAGGGAAAATCGTCGACACCCTCAGCCGTGATGTCAACTGGGTTCTGAGGTACCAGGGAGGCGCAAACGCCGGCCATACCATTCATATCGGGAAGGAAAAGCACGTTCTGCATCTGGTCCCTTCAGGGGCCCTGCACGACGATGTCAAGTGCCTGCTCGGTGGTGGAATGGTCATTGACCCCTGGAGTCTCAGGGATGAAATCCTGGAACTTGAACAAAGAGGAATCAAAGTACGGGACCGGATTTTTATTTCCTCCAACGCCGCCCTCCTGATGCCTTACCACAAGCGCCTGGACGAGTTGAAAGAGGAGCTGCGCAAACGCAAAAGCATCGGCACCACCGGTCGCGGCATTGGCCCAGCTTATCTGGATAAGATTCAGCGCACGGGAATGCGTCTGGGGGACCTGCAGCTTCCCGCCGAGAACCTGGAACGCAAGGCCATCGAGATGATTCTCTCGGCCAACGAACTGCTTAGCACCCATTATGATGCCGAACCTCTGCCGTCCAGGGTTCTGGCTGAAGAACTGGTGGTTTTGGCCCAGTTCATCGCCCCCATGGTGGTCAATCCCTACGAAGTGCTCAAAGGCGTGCGGCAGGGCACCGAGACCGTGCTGCTGGAAGGCGCACAGGGAACCCTGCTGGACATTGATCATGGTACCTACCCCTATGTGACCAGCAGCAACAGCACCATCGGTGGGGCCTTGACGGGCTCTGGCCTTTCCCCACGCTGTCTCGGTGAGATCAACGGGATTTTCAAAGCCTATGTGACCCGTGTGGGCAATGGACCATTTCCCACCGAGCTGCTTGGGGACCAGGGCGACGCCCTGCGTGAGGCGGGCGGAGAATATGGCGCCACCACCGGCCGGGCCAGACGCTGTGGTTGGTTTGATATGGTTGCCGGGCGTTATGCTGCGGACATCAATGGTTTGACCGGTGCCATCATCACCAAAATGGACGTTTTGGACAATTTGCCTTCGATCCAGGTGGCCACCTCTTATGAGGTTGATGGTGAGAGGCTTCCCTGTTTCCCGGTGGATAGCAACATTCTTCCTCGCTGCCGACCGGTGTATCAGGAATTCAAGGGTTGGGAAAAACCCACCAGTGAGTGCCGCAGGTTGACTGATCTGCCTGCCAACGCTCGCAAATACCTGGAATTCCTGGAAGCTGAGCTGGGCACTTTGATTGTCGGAGTAAGTGTTGGTAAGGACAGGGAGCAGATGATTTGGACCGAAACAGGGGTCACCACCTGATCCTCCCGGGCGCGGGTAATTAATGGTTGAACCATTTTTTTGACAGCCAGCCTGCCTGCGCATATATTGCTGTCCGTCGCGGATGTCCGCGGCAGCGGATACGGTGGGCCACTAGCTCATCAGGTAGAGCATCTCCCTTTTAAGGAGGTTGTGCCAGGTTCAAGTCCTGGGTGGCCTACCAATTCACCGTCCGCAGCGCTAAATGTTTTCAGCAATGCCATTTTCTGGGTGATTTGATTGCCCAAAGCTACTAGGACAAGGGCGTTTTAGCCTCTAACCTGGTTTTTTTATGTCTACTGATATTCTTTTGATTTTTTTTCGAAAAAGTGCTCAAGTTTTCCTCGACCCAGCCGATAACTAACTCATGAGGCGAAAAATACCTTCGCCGCATGCCTTGAATCCCGCTGGCACAGGCTGTGGATTCGTGGTATCCGTAAACGGATTTCCGGGTGGTTACAAAAGGATTGTCAACATGAGTATTCGTGTGAATTCTCCTAACCAAAGCACTCTGGCATCTTTGCGACATTCGCAGGATAACCAGGAAAAACTAAAAAAGACCATGGAAAAGCTGAGCAGCGGCAAGCGCATCAACCGGGCGGCCGATGATGCAGCGGGCCTGGCCATTTCCCAGAAGCTGGGACAGGCGTTGAAAGGCCTGGAACAGGGAATGGAGAACGTCTACGACGGACTTTCTTTAACCCAGGTGGCTGATGGGGCGTTGAGCCAGGTATCGGACAATCTTCTGCGCATGCGGGAGTTGGCCATGACTTCAGCCAATGGCACTTTGAATGCGGGGCAAAGAGACGCGGTTCAGGCCGAGTTCGACAGCCTCAAGTCCGAAATCACTCGCATCAGTGAATCCACCGAGTTCAATGGGAATCAGCTGTTGGACGGTTCTGCCGGTGATCTTGATATTGCCCTCGGAACCGAAAGCGGTGGTTCGCCTGACGCCCTGACACTGGATCTATCGGCCAACATTGACGCTACCAGCCTTGGGCTGGACGCCTCTTCGGTCAGCGGAGCCGATGGCAGCGCTGCTCTGTCGGCCATGCAGGATGTTGATTCGGCGTTGGCCATGGTCAGCTCCCAGCGTTCGGAATTCGGAAGCTTCAGCAACCGTCTGATGAGCGCTCAGCAAAGTCTGGCTATTTCGGCGGAGAACACCTATGCGGCGCAATCCCGTATCCAGGATGCGGACTTTGCCGTGGAATCGGCCAATTTGGTTCGGCAGCAAATTCTGGGACAGGCCAACAACGCGGTTCAACTGCAGTCGCGGGGTTTGGCCGGAACGGCTTTGAATCTGCTCAAATAGGAGAATTATTTCCATAAAAAAAGGAGCGCTGGTGTATGCCAGCGCTCCTTGTCGTTTTATGCCAAAAGCGGGTTATTTATGCCCGTATTTTTTGGTCCAAAGTTTATCAAACTCATCGACGGTTTTCTCGAAAAGATCCATGGCGGCCAGGATGGGGTCGGGCTTCTCCAGATCCACGCCGGCGTTGCGCAGGATCTCAAGTGGGGGAGCCGAACTGCCTGCCGAGAGCATGTTGTCGATGTAGCGGTTGGCGGCCTTGCTGCCACCATCGTCGATGAGGTCGGCAATGGCCAGGCCACTGGTCAGGCCCGTGGCATAGGTGAATACGTAAAAGTTGTAGTAGAAATGGGGGATGAAGATCCATTCGCACTCGTCATCGGGTCCCAGTTCGAAACCGGGGCCGTAGTACTCGCGGATCATGCCGGCGTACGTTTCATTGAGGTAATCGGCCGTCAGGGGGTTGCCCGATTCGGCATGCTCATGGAAACGCAGTTCAAAGTCGGCGAAGAGGGTCTGGCGGAAAATGGTCTGCCGGATGCTCTCCAGACGCTGGTTCAACAGCATCAACTTGGTATCCACATCGTCGGCTTCTTCCAGCAGATAGTTCGTCAGCAGGGCTTCGTTGCAGGTCGAGGCGATCTCCGCCAGGAAGGTGGTGTAACCACGGTACTGGGGCGGCTGGTTGCGTGAACTGTAGACCGAATGCAGAGCATGGCCGAATTC
>JAUUYW010000001.1 GCA_030590265.1 Candidatus Krumholzibacteriia bacterium | reverse complement strand
GCTGGGGTAGGGCATCACATCGCTCATGCCAGGAACGGGGAAATCCAGATCTGCCGAGATGGCACTGTCACGGCTTCCTAAAAAATAGACAGGATGAATGCTGTCGGCTGGCAGCCCACCCACTTGAAACTGGGTATCATCGGCAGGAACACCTACAACGGCGGCCTGTTGCCAACCCTTTTGGGTGGCCAATCGAACCATGGATTCCAGAGTAATTCCGCTGCCGGTTTGGGACGGGCGCTGAGAAAGGATGTGCAAAATTTTTCGGGCCATGCTTTTCCTCGCATTTTTTCCTTCATAGGACAGGGCTTCATGACGATACCGTAAAATGGACCGGAGAAGAAGGGGGATTGGTGTCTCCAATTCAATACCCCGAGGGAAGGAACCCGACAACCGGTTGTTCAAGGATTGAAAACCAATGACCGACACTCACCACAGCGTAGCTGATCCCGTAGCTCTGTTACGGATTCAAACCAAAATTAAAAAGGTCGCCCACGCGGCCAAGACCTGGCCTGATTTGGCTAACAGCCTGACTCAGGTCTGTCTAGCATTTCCCCACCTGGATTGTGTCTGGATCTGGTCCCGGGAAGCTTCCAGTGACCGTTTGGTTTTGGAAAGCAGCGCCGGCGTGGATCCGCAAGTCCAAAGAATTCTCTCCAACATGGAGTATTCCGAGGCCGTGGTAAGCAACCTGCTGGTTGGACACGAAGTCGTCATTGGATGGGATGATCTCTGGGGCGAAAAATCCAAAGTGTTTCGGGAGACCGGTTTGAACCAGGTGGGCGTATTGCCCCTTGAGTTGACCGACGGTCGACTGGTGGCCATGGGTTTTGCCTCACGGCAGAGCTCTGAATTCGATTCAATTCTGTTGAATGCCATGCGCCTGGCCATTATGGATCTGGGCCAGCGGCACCAGATGTTGCATTTGGAAACCCAACTGTCCGGGGCACGGCAGAATTTTGGTCAAATCATTTCGGCCCTGGATGGTTTCCTGTTTGTGGTGAATCAGAAGGGCCAGATTCTCCATTCAAATCTGTCCGAACTCGGTTCGGGATCAGCGCTAACGAATATTGATTCCATTCTTCCGGATGGAGCCAGGCTTATCAGGCAACAGCGGGAACAATTGCCCTCTATTTCAGTCCAGGACAACAAGATTCCCAACCAATGTCGGTTGCGCAGAGAAAACGGTCATCCGTTGCCGGTGGATGTCCAGGTCAGGCCAATTCAATGGAATGGGCTTCAGGCCTATTTGCTCAGTTGTCGAGACATCACCCAACAATTGGTCATTGAAAAGGAACGCAACCGTTTGGTGACGGCCATTGAACAAACGGCCGACGGCATCGTCATCACTGATTCGGCGGGAATTATCCAGTACACCAATCCGGCTTTTACCCGGATGACGGGATACACATCAGCTGAGGTCTTGGGGGAAAATCCCCGCATCCTCAAAAGCAATCGGCATGATGCGGCCTATTATCGCGAGATGTGGTCCACCATTCGGCGGGGTGAAACCTGGCAGGGTCGACTGGCGAACCGAATGAAATCCGGCCAAGAGTATTGGGAAGTGGCAACCATTTCTCCAGTGCTGGATACCAGTGGGGTCATCACCCATTTTGTGTGCGTCAAACGCGATATCACCAGTGAATTGAAGCTGGAGGAGCGTTTGCGACAGAGCCAGAAACTGGAAGCCATCGGCACCTTGGCCGGGGGAATTGCCCACGACTTCAACAACATCCTTTATGCCCTGTTGGGGAACAGCCAGCTGGCCCTGGATGATATTCCAAACGATCATCCGGCCTATCTGCCCATGACCGAGATCGTCAAGGCTGGGGAACGGGGCAGTGCCTTGGTGGCCAAGATGTTGGCCTTCGGCCAGAGAGCGGAGAAGCAACGGGAAATTCAACCGCTGCAGCCTATCATCCTTGAGGTGATGGAGTTGGTCAGGGCGAGTTTGCCGACGACCATCCGAATTGAGATGGACCTGGATGAGACTTGTCAATCAGCGTTGCTGGATGAAGCCCAGATCCATCAAACTGTTTTGAATCTTTGCACCAACGCGGGCCATGCCATGGGTCATGCCGGTGGAGTTCTTACCCTGGGATTGCACCAGACAACGGTATTGGAAGACACGCCTGAGGCTCTCAGCGGTATGGCTCTCGGTGAATATCTGGAAATGACGGTCAGCGATACGGGTGTCGGAATGGACCAGGCTGTTCTCTCGCGAATATTCGAACCTTATTTCACCACTAAAAAATCTGATGAGGGAACGGGGCTCGGTCTGGCTTCGGTGCATGGCATCGTAAGCAACCATGATGGCCGTATTCAAGTGACAAGCACTCCGGGCAAAGGCTCCACCTTCACACTTTCTTTTCCGGTGGCGGTGGGCCACGCGCCCCAGGATGAAGCAAAAGTTCTTCCCGATGAAATGGTTCAGGGCCATGGTCGGGTGATGATTGTGGACGACGAGCCAATGATCACGGATTTGGTGATGCGGGGATTGAAAAGGCTGGGTTTCGAAGTGACCGGCTTCACCGATGGAATTGAAGCGCTTGAAGTATTTCGCAAAAATCCCAACGCCTTCGATGTGGTGGTAACGGATCAGACCATGCCCAACATCACCGGCTACGAACTGGCAACTCAACTGTCAAGTCTAAGGCCTGATCTGCCGATAGTATTATCCACGGGATACAGTGAGGCGGTTAGTGAACAGGACTTGAAACAGGCAGGGATTTCGTGTTTCTTACCAAAACCATTGAGAATAAAAGAATTAGCAGCAGTGCTATGTGATATCACTGAGCCGGTGGGCTCGTTGAGGGGAGACTGAAATGGCCAGGATTCTTTTGGTGGATGATGATCGTCAAATCCGGGATATGCTCAAGCTGACCCTTGAGAGGGCTGGTCACTCGGTTGTGGAAGCCGAAAATGGAGTTCAAGCCGTCAGCAATTACAGCGCCGATACCATTGATTTGGTGATCACAGATATCGTCATGCCAGAAAAAGAGGGCATCGAAACGATCATGGATTTGCGCAACATCAACCCTTCGGTGCGGATCATTGCCATCAGTGGTGGTGGCCGCATCAATCCGGATGACTACTTGAATTGGGCCCGGCGCTTTGGTGTCAAACACACTTTCACCAAACCCGTGAAGAGGGATCTTTTGCTGGAGGCCATCAACGAGTTGATGGGAACGGAGTGTAAACAAGTTCAATGATGCAAAAAGCGCGCATTCTGGTGGTGAACCCTTCGAAGCAAGAACGTCAGGTCCATGCTTCGACGCTGCGCGCCCAAGGTTATGAAGTTGTCACTGCGGTGTCCTCGGAAGAAGCCATGCTTCTTTTGGAGGCCGGTGTTCCCGACCTGTTCCTCATCGCCGCCGACACCCGGGGCATGGACGGCTACGCCTTGTGCGAAAAACTCAAAATGGATCCCCGTCTTTTAAACGTCCCGGTAATATTCACCACCCACCAGGCTGAAAATGACGACATCGCCCGCAGTTACGCTGTTGGCGCGGTGGACTATCTGGTAGTGCCCTGTCACTTGAGTGAAATCCTGGCCCGGGTGCGCACTCACATCCATCTGCACAATCTGCTATTGGAAGTTCAGCGTCTGCGCGAGGTGGCCATCGATTCCAATCCCCTGACTCATCTTCCCGGCAACAATACCATCATGGAAGTGATCCAGGACGCCATCGACTGCAATTTTGATTTGGCCTTGATCTACACCGATCTGGACAATTTCAAATCCTACAACGATGCCTACGGTTTCAGTGCCGGAGATGATGTTCTTCTGTTCAACGCCGAGGTGTTGCGCGAGACCCTGCAGGAAGAATGCGGGGGGGATGGATTCCTCGGGCACATTGGTGGTGACGATTTTGTGCTGATGGTTCAGCTGGATGAAATGAAAAGGGTGGGCGATGCCATAGTCCGCAAGTTTGATGAGGGAATACAGGAATTCTATTCGGTTGAAGACCAGGCTCAAGGTGGAATTGTGGCCCAGGATCGCATGGGCGAAATGCAGGAATTCCCCTTCATGACCATTTCCATGGGCGGAGTGGAAATGTTGCGGCGCAAGTTTACGCGTTATGTGGAAGTTGCCGCTGTTTGTGCCGAAGTGAAGCATGCGGCCAAAGGTATAACCGGGAGCAATTTGTTTGTGGACAAGCGCGGTAATCGGATGCCCGAAAAAGCCCCTGGGGGGATGAATATTGGGCAGGCTGAAACAATAAAATCTTCCTGATTTAAAACTAATATATCACTTTCCCAATTGATCCAGAATCTCCCTGCAAAAGTCCGTCAAGGACGGATCCCGCGCACCCATCACCAGGATGAGATCCCCTGGCTGTGCCTCGTCAGCCATCCGGCGGGCAATGTCGAAACGTTCTGGTTCAAATCGGGCATCCCGGTCAGAATCTGCAATGGCTGTGATCAGATCTCCAGCAGAAATATCCCGGTTCACTGAACCTCCCGCGAAAAAAATCTCCGGCATCCAAAGAATATCCTGAGGTCGCAAGGAATTGCTGAATGTCTTTATCAGAGCTGCCTTTAAAAAACGTGTGGGGCCAAATCCATGGGGTTGGAACATGGCCAATACACGGCCTTTTGTGCGCAATGCGGCGGTGGCCAGAGTGGCTTCGATTTTGTCCGGGTTGTGGGCAAAGTCGTCGATGACTTCCACACCGCCTTCCTGGCCAATCAGTTGAAATCGCCGCTGGACGCCCTGAAACTCAGCCAATGGTGCGACCATCTCAGCCAAACCAACTCCAGCCTGAAGACAGGCCGTGATGGCCGCGGTGGCGTTGGCAACATTGTAGCGACCGGGAACATTGAGCTGGAACCCCACACCGTCGATGCTGAAGGTTGACTCGGCAGGAAGCAGATTGATATTGGCTGCCTGGATGTGGGCCTTTTCCGATTCCAATCCAAACACCACAGCGGCGTCTGTCAGCTCTTCCAAAACTCCTTGATCGCCCACAATATAATGGTCTTTGGTATTGGATTTGAAAGTGCGGAACATGTCCATGATTTCAGCTGGTTCTTTGTGGTCCAGTCCCAGATTGAGCACCACCCCGCACCAAGGATGGTAGCGCACAACACTGCCGTCACTCTCGTCCGCTTCGATGACCAAAAGGGTGTTGCCTGGGCCCTCTGCAGGACAGGGAGAGAAGGCATTGCCAATGTGACCTTCGGCCATCAACTCGCTGACGGCGCCGCCGGTGAGCAGGGCGGGGTTGCGCCGGCAGCCGCGCAGGATGCAATAAACCATGGCCGTGACAGTGCTTTTGCCGCTGGTGCCGGTGATGGCGATGGTCTTGTGGGTGGCGACGTAATGAGCCAACAATTCACTGCGGTGCATCATGGCTACCTGGTTCTCGCGGGCAGCGCGCACATCGGGAACCCGTTCTTCCACGGCGGTGCTGACCACCATGGCGTCGCACTGCCGCTGGCTGCCGCCGGCGCTGATGAAGCTGCCATCCTGGGGAACGATGATGATGCCCAATCCTTCCAGTTTTTTTCGGATATCCTGGCGTTCGCCGTCGTCAAAACTGCGGTCGCTCCCCGTGGCTAAACCGCCGCCGAAAGCGTGGAATTGGGCCAGGGCGCTCATGCCGCTGCCGGCCACTCCGGCAAAGTGCAGCCAGGTTTGTTCGCTGGATTTGGTGCTGGGATCAAACGATGACAAGAGGATCTCCTTCTTCAATCAAATCAAAAAGTTCGATGATGTTCTGGTTGTTCATGCGCACACAGCCGTGGCTAACCGGCTTGCCAATGAGGTCTTCCTGATTGGTGCCGTGCACATAAATGTAGCGCTGGCGGCTGTCGACTCCCTGACCTTGGTTGACCCCGGGCTCAAGGCCGTCGAGGACCAAGATACGACTCAGGATTAGATCCCGCTGGCGCAGATCCGAATTATTGTTCCATTCCTGATTCCAGGTTTCGCCAGTGGGCTCGCGGCTGATAAAGACTGTCCCCAACAGGGAATTCCGGCCAATTTTTTGGGCCACTCGGTGCACCCCCGTTGGGGTGCCTCCCGAATTCTCCCGGTTGTCCAGACCCGCCAGGGCAGTGGAGACGGGCCACTGGCCAGCAATGCCACCTTCCCGGACCAGAAAGAGACGTTGCTCACTGGTGTCCACCAACAACCATCGATCAGGCTTTTCCGGGGCGTAATTGATGATTTTATCGTAAGTTGAGCCCATAAGTTGGTCCAGGGTCCGCTTCCGGGAAGAGTTTTCGGAGTTGGTCATCTGGACCCGCCTTGCATCCGGTGGTTTTTCAACCAACTTAGTCGTTAAAGTTTTATCGTTTAGGCTGATACCTGCTGATTTCAGCTTATTCTTACGGATTTCTGGATGATTCAGCCATCAAAAACCTGCGCAATTGGCTAGCCCATCGGCAGGCCCATCCCGGCGTGGTCGCCAGAAGGATTCCCAATGTACGACATAGAGGCGGCACTCGACAAACAGATCCTTGCGTGCATGCGGAACAAACCGGCGGTCATCTTCACCGAAGCTACGGATCCTCGCATCATCGAAGGGGCCTGTTTTTTGCCCCGCTTCATTCGCCCTGTGTTTTTGGCCAGCGAAGATGCCATCAAGGATGTGGTCAGTCGTGAGTTGGGTCATGTTGACCCCACCCGCATCGAGTTTGCCCTTTCTGAGAGTGCCTTTATTGATCCGGTGGAGCGCACGGATCTTATGGAGGAATTTTCCCAGGCCTGCGCCGATCTTCCACAACACATCAGCCGCACCAACAATATGGACGAAGCCCGCCAACTCATCAACCAGCCGGCACGCTTCGGAATTATGGCCGTGCGTCAGGGGCACGCCGACATCGTGGTTGGTGGCATCACCCACGAGCCGCGTGATTATTTTCGACCCATGATTCGCCTTTTGGCCAAACAGGATGTCTTGACCGAAGCCGGGGTCATTATTTTGCCGGACAGTCATCCCGGGGGAATTTTTCCCCACAACATCATGGTGGTGGGCGATGTGGGGGCCAACGGTTCCATGGACAGCGAGGTTCTGGCCAACATCGCCGTGGGCACCTGCGCCGTGGCCCGGGATCTTATTCCCGAGGATGTTCTGCCGGTGATCAACGGTGCCATTGTCTCCTACTCCAACAAAGGTTCCGACGAAGGTCCCAGCCCCGAGCTGGTGCGCCAGGCCAGCAAACTGGTGCCGGAAGTTTTAGCTGACCGGATCAAACGCGGCCGCCGTTATGAGAGCATTCACATCGAAGGTGAAGTGAAAATCAGCGTGGCTCTGAGCCGCCGCAGCGCTCATCTGTACCGCCGGGGGCAGGAGAACAGTTTTGTGGGTGGCACCAACGTCATCATCGCCCCGAATCTGGACACCGGCAACCTGCTGTTTCACCTTTACGCCACACGTTATCCCGACGCAAAAAAATTCAGCGTCATGTTCGGCATTCGTTTCCAGGGTGTGGATTTGCCCATGGATTGCACCGCCGAGGATGCCATGCTGGGGGTCAAGGCCTGTGTCTTGCGCATGCACCGTTTTGGTCACTGGAGCCGCACCCCCAAGGATACGTTCTTCCCGCGCCACCGTGTGCTGGCCATCAACCCTGGCAGCACTTCCACAAAAATTGCCGTTTACGAAGGCGATCAGGAACGCTTCAACGAAGAGATCATGCACAGTGCCGATGAGTTGGCGCCTTACGAAGGTCAGCGCATCGTCAAGCAGTACGAGTTGCGCAAGGACATCATCCTCAAGACTCTTGCCAACCATGGCATTGCCATATCGGATCTGGATGCGGTCAGTGGCCGCGGCGGGTTGTTGCATCCCATCAAGCATTGAACCTATCGGGTGAATGCCAGGATGAAAGACGATCTGCTCGCCGGTACGGGCAGTGACCATGCTTCAAACCTGGGCGCTTTGATTGCCCGGGAACTGGTGGCCGATTCAGGCAAGCCGGCGTTCATCGTCGACCCGGTGGTGGTGGACGAAGCCCCCAACAGGGTCAAGGTTACCGGCATGAAGGCCATCCGCCGACGGGTGATCAGTCACGCCTTGAACCAGATTGCGACTGCCCGTCGTTATGCCGAAGAGCACGAAACTTTCTATGAGTACCTGAACCTTGTGGTCTGTCATATGGGAGGCGGCATCACCGTGGGTGCCCATGCCAAGGGTCGATACATTGACGTGAACAATGGCCTCGACGGTGAAGGTCCTTTCAGCCCCCAGCGTTCGGGCAGCGAGCCCACTGGCCAGTTGATTCGCCTTTGTTTCAGCGGCGACTACACCCTCGAAGAACTGCTCAAACTGAACAAGGGGCGCGGTGGGTTGATCGACTTGTTGGGCACGGCAGATTTCCGCGAAGTGGAGCGTCGGGTTGATGCCGGCGAACCCGAAGCCTGCGAAGTCTACGAAGCCATGATTTACCAGATTTGCAAGAGCATCACCGGGCTTTTACCAGCCTTCGACGGCGAAAAAATCGACCAGGTGCTCCTGACCGGTGGTTTGGCCCGCAGCGAGCGTTTGGTGCGTGACGTCGAAGCCGGAATTCGTGCCCTTGGCTGTGGTTTGACGGCCTATCCCGGTGAAAACGAAATGCGGGCCCTGATCAAAGGCGCTCTGCGTGTTTTGGCTGAAAAGGAACAAGCTCGGGAATACAACCCCGACCAACCACAAGGATAAGGAAGGATCGTTTCATGGCCGCCATCAAGGATCTTCAGCAACTGGTCCAGGACCTGAAAGACAAACCCTCACGCCGGGTGGCCATTGCCGCCGGTCACGATCCCAACACCATCGCCGCCGCGGGTCGGGCCGCCGCCGAAGACATCGCCGCCATCACTCTGGTGGGTGACCAACAGCGCATTGAAGTCCTGTGTGATGAGTTCGGCATTGATGTGGGTGTTTTCACCATCGTCGATGAAAAGGACATGCTGGAAGCCGGCGCCAAGGCTGTGGCCATGGTGCGATCAGGTGAAGCCGACGTTTTGATGAAGGGGTTGATTGGCACCAGTGATTACATGAAGCTGATCCTCAACAAGGAAACCGGATTGCTGCCCGCCGGCAATATTCTGTCCCATGTCACTGTGCTGGAATTGCCGGCCTACATGAAAACCCACGGCAAGCTGCTCTTTGTGGCGGATGTGGCCATCAATCCGCGACCTGATCTGGAAACCAAAGCGCAGATATTAGGCTTCTGTGTCAAAGCTGCCAGCAGTTTTGGAGTGGAAAACCCTCGCGCAGCGATTATTGCCGCCACCGAAAAAGTCAGCGACCGCATGAAGGCTACGGTGGACGCGGCCGAGTTGACCCGCCGCAATCGTGAAGGTGAAATCACCGGTTGTATTGTTGACGGCCCGTTGGCCCTGGACGTTGCCTTGTCACCGGAAGCCTGCAAAATCAAGGGCTTGAATTCACCCGTCAATGGCGATGCGGATATTCTGGTTTTCCCGAATATTGAATCGGGCAATGTATTCTACAAATCTTCGACGCTGCTTTCGGGGGCCCGGTTGGCGGCGTCGGTAGTGGGCACCTCGGCCCCTTGTGTCTTGACAAGTCGCGCGGATGATGAAGAATCGAAGTTTCTCAGCATTGCCATGGGATGTCGTCTGGTGGACTGATTGAAACGGCCTGCAGACGACCAACGGAAGGAATACCAATGCCAAACACAGAAGAAAACCTGAAGGAAGCCTTTGCCGGTGAGAGCCAAGCATTCCAGAAATACACTTCTTTTGCCGAAGCAGCGGAAAAGGACGGCAAGCCCAACATCGCCCGTCTTTTTCGCACCACTGCCCAGGCTGAACGCATTCACGCAGCCGGGCATTTCAAATCTCTTGATGGGGTCAACAGCACCGTTGAGAATTTGAAAGCCGCCATTGGCGGGGAAACCTACGAATTCGAAGAAATGTACCCGCCCATGCTGAAGCAGGCCGAAGAAGAGGGCCACAAAGCCAAGCGCATGTTTGCCTATGCCGTGAAGGCCGAGAAAGTTCACGCCGAGCTGTACGCCCTGGCCCTGGCAGCTGCCGAACAAGGGAGTGATTTGACTGAGGTTGAATTTTATCTCTGCCCCGTATGTGGGCATATTGAGTTTGGCAAGGCGCCGGACAATTGCCCGATTTGTGGAGTGAAGGGTGAGAAGTTCGGGCTGGTGTGATTGAAGGATGATTGAAAGATGATTGAATGACGCGTCCTCCGGATTGAACACCCGGAGGACGCTTTTTTACATTTTCACCATCAGACCACCCGAAAAAACCCGTCCCGGTTCGGGCAAACCCACCTGGTAGTCCGACCACTGGTCAAAGACATTGTCCAGCCGCAAATGTGCTTCCAGTTCCGTACCCGGACTCTCTTGGCCACCACCCATTTCCCAGCGCCAACTCAACCGCGCGTTCCAGCGCACTGCTGCCGGCAATCTTTTCAAGCCATCAATATTATCGGAGACATCGGCACTCCATCGCGGCCCGATCACCGCAGCTTCAATCAAGGCTCCCGGACCAGTGAAATCGGACCAATTGATGGCCCAGTGGGACAAATAATCGGGACGATCTTCGGCAGGTTGATCGTAGGTTCCATCTTCCTGCACTCTGGCTACCAAAATCGTGTGCTGCCCGGTGATTTCCAGATCCGGCCGAACCCGCCATCCACCGGCCACTTCCAGGCCAGGGACCCGAATTTTCGTCCGGTTGACTCGCCTGAATTGCTGATCGGGCCCGGGTATCTTCTCTTTCTCGATTCCATCATGAAGGTATTGCAGGAAAGCTGCCCCGGTAAAATGCCAGTTTGTGCCCTGAGCAGTCATGCCGGCTTCCAGCATATCCTGCCGCTCGGGCCGCAGATCGGGGTTGGGGACAAATCTGCCCAAAGCACCACTGTACAATTCCCGCAATGAAGGGAAACGACTGCGTTGACTGGCCGACAGATAGGCTTCGCTGCGCCGACCAAGTTGGCGGCTCAGGCGCAGGTTATAAGCAGGGGCGTCGAATCCTTCAGTTTTGGCTTTGTCTCCCGACTCGGGGGTGGCTGCATGATCCCAACCAGCGCCAGCCCGCAGGCTCCAAATCTCCGCCCAGCGGTGTTCCCCTTCCAGAACCAAGCCGGTCAACCACTGGGCGTAACTGTAGGTGGGCCCGCCGAAAGTGAGCAGTTCGCGGTGCTGTGTGTAGCGGACGTTACCCTGAAACGAAAGACGGCTGTGGGCTCCCAACCAGCGGGTCGCACCCAGCTGGGCGTGGCCGGTGCGGTCATAATCTTTTTCGTAGTCGTCACCTTCGGAGAGTGGCTGGTCCCAATTGTCTGGTCCACGCGGATCGATTTCCTGGGCAAAAAAATCAGCCGCCAGCAAGGACGTAAAATCCCATTCACCATGGCCCATGGCCAAAGAAGCACCAAACAGGGCCCGTTTGCGCACGGGGTAACGCCAAAAGCGGGCGTCATCACCCAAATGCAGTTCGGGAGGGACGCCTTTCTCACCAGACCAGGCAGTGGCCAGCAAGTTCAAACGACCAGTGTCGGAAACGGGACGGCTGCCACGCATCAGAATCGAATATTGTTCCAGGTCACTGTTCTCTCGCAAGCCGTTGTTTTGGGGCAGGGGCCAGGCGTCGCGTTTGTGCCAGCTGCCAGCTCCCAGCAAATCCCAGGACCCGGCTTCCCGCTGATGGGTCAAACCGACCCGGCCCAAACCATGTTGCCCAGCAGCCAGCGAAACCCGGGTTCTCTGGGTCAGACCATGGAGCTGTGGCGGCAGGATGCGCACACTGCCCGCCAGCACCCCGGGCCCATCGAGCAATGTTGGCAATCCACGCCGTCCTTCGAGGCGGCCCACTCCTGTGATGGGGATGGTTTCCAGATCCACCCGCTCGTCCCAGGGTAAATTCAAGGGGATGCCGTCCAAAAAAGCCTGACTGTGACGTTCGGGAGCACCGCGCACCATCAGATGACTGTCGCCGCGGCTGTTGGTGGCCACGCGAACCGAAGGCAGCAGTCCACCCAGGTCGGCCAGAGACCCAGGATCACGAACCATCACCGCAGGGGCGCCGAGTTTGGTACTGCCGGCAAGGGGTGGAGCTGAGGCTTCGCCGCTGACCACAAGATCTTCCAGTTCAACAAAACCGGAATCGGGAGGAGCTTCATTCCCAAAGGCAGGATGATAAAAAACCGCAGCCACCATCAGGACGGCTGCGCCGATAGGAGGCAATTTCATCCGTTGTTCTCCGGGCCGTAACCGTCTTTGTAACGCAGGATTTTTGCGGGACAGCCGGCGACAATGGCTCCGTCGGGAACATCCTTGGTGACGGTGGCGCCGGCACCGACCACGGCGTCTTTGCCCACCCGCACAGGCATGATGGTGGAGTTCGAACCGAGGCTGGCCCCGTCACAAATGGTCGTCGGCAACCACTTCTCTTTTTCCGGCTGGGGAGGCATGGTATCATTGATGAACATGACACCATGGCCCACGAACACATCGTTGCCAATGTTGACCATGTCGCAGATGAAGGTATGGCTCTGGACCCGGGTGCGGTCGCCAATGGTGACGCCCTCCTGGATTTCCACAAACCCGCCGACCATGCTGTCGCGGCCGATCTTGCAACCGTACATGTTCACGAAATTCCAGATTTTGGTGCCTTCACCGATTTCGCAGTCACGAATCAGTTGCTTGTCGTTGACGGGATAGCTCATTATGTCTCCTTGGCTGTGCATCTTCGCAGCGGATTTCCGGATCAGAGTTGACTGGTGGAAAATATAGCATGAAGAAGGATTCGTCTTGAAAAATGATGACCTTAGCATTCTGAAGCTGGGTTGGAGCACTTTTGCTGCCGATCGGCACCTTCCAGGCGGCAAGCACACCTGGTACGAAGGAACCCATGAAGAGTTGCTTGATTTGGTGCGAGAAGGCTGGCCGCGGCGCAAACCGGGGGCAGGGCGGGAGGATCTCACCCAGGTAGTGGTGGTCCCCGTGGAACCCCACCGCTTTGTGGGCAACACCATCCAAGTGGACGAAAACACCGTCCTGAAGGCCCATCTGGATCGACGCCAAAAGAGTGAAGATGCTTTCATCAGGGTTTCTGCCCAGGGCCCTCGGGAAAAGTCAGCTTTTGCCTCGGTGGTGCTGTACTCAGCTGAGACTCTCACTGAAAATAATGGCACCCGTAGTGGTGATTTTGATTGGGAAGTGGTTTGTCTGCTGGCCGGCGCTGCGGAAACCGAACCCATGGATCCATTGACCATGGCCCGCAATATGCTTGAAAAACCTGGCGGGACCTATGCTCCGTATTCGGCCCGGGAGTTTGCCGAATCCATCTATTTTTGGAGTTGCCGGGCTACCGCTCATGTGGATAAGAGCTAGTATCCACCTCGTTTCTTCATGCGCTCTACGATGACTTTGGCTTTGTGGGAGAGCTGTGCGATTTTTTCGTGATCCAGGGTTACGAACAGTGCCTCTCCTTTGCAGAATACTTTTCCATCCTGGGCGCTGCACAATTCCGCTGTAGTTTTTATTTTGCGACCATTCACTTCCAGGACTCTTGCTTTCACCAGGCATCGGGTTCCCAGAGGCAACATGGTGCGGAAGGTGATGTTCAACTGTGCCGCCACCACCGGGAAACCGGCCAGCCAGGCGCTGCCGCCCATGGCTTCATCCAGCAGGGCGGCCATGCTGCCGCCGTGGGCGTGATCAGGCGGGCCTTGGGTGCCAGGGCCGAAGATGACCTTTCCCAGCAGGGAACGGTCATCCTCGCATTGGAAGTAACGAATGCTCAGACGGTGGTTGGAAGGATCCCCGGAGACAAAAGTATCTTCCAGGGCGAGGAAGGGCAGGTCCGCAGGGACTGTGCCTGGGTGGATTTGCTCCAGCCAAATCTGGTCATCGTCGCGCATTGTTAGGTGTGTCCTTTCTTGCAAGATGGGAACATGGCAGGGAATATTTTGACCCTGAAGTTTTGATTTAGTATAATCATTGATTAAAGAAGAAACAAAAACCCCTGGGTCCTTGGATTTCGATAAAGGTGCCGTACCTGCAAAATTCGGCCCTTGCCTGAAATCAGAAGTTCGGGGGTTTTTTGTTTTGGAAGCTGTTATCTCATGAAAAACCACATATTTAGCCCAATAATTGAATATTTTTGCCTAAGGGTGATATATCTTTTGCATTTAGCTTGTAGTATGGTATAATCTTTCCAGTAATCTTACCATTTTCGCTCCAGCGCTTGGATTGCGCTCAAGCTCTTGGAAGCGTGGTGATGGTGTTGACACCAAAGAGTCGGCCCTTTGTGGCCATTTCCAAATGTGGAGAATCTCATGAAAAAATTGCTCCTGACTTTCGCCCTTGTTCTCATGGTCAGCCCTGCTGCTGCCCAACTGGTTATCACTGGCGTTTACGATGCTACTTTGCCCGGTGGCGTTCCCAAGGGTATCGAGCTCTATGCGTGTGATGACATCGCCGATCTGTCCGTTTACGGTGTCGGTTCCGCCAACAACGGTGGTGGCTCTGATGGTGTCGAGCACGTCTTCCCCGCCGATTTTATTGCTGCCGGCACAACTTTCTACCTGAGCCATGAAGACTCCTCCAACCCCACTGCCTTCTTCGATTGGTTTGGTTTTGATACCGACTACATCGGTGACGGCTACAGCATGGCCATCAACGGCGATGATGCTATTGAACTGTTCTACATCGGTGGCGATGAGCCTGTGGTTGTGGACTATTTTGGTGACAGAGATGTCGACGGCAACGGCGAGCCTTGGGAATACCTCGATGGTTGGGCCAAGCGCATGACCCAAACTGGTCCTGGTTATATTTTCATCCTCGACGACTGGACTTTCAGTGGAGCCAACGCCTGGGACGGCGCTGAGGATAATGCTTCTTCGGATGCTCCTTTCGTGCTTGGTGGTTACACTTGTGATCCTGCCGTTAGCACCGAAGAGACCAACTGGGACAGCTTGAAGACCATGTACCGGTAAATTCGATTCTGTTGCCTTCGGGTGATAGCAACCCCCTGTGGCCTCAAAGCCGCAGGGGGTTATTTCTTGGTCAAAACTGTTCCGGACATATTCCTGAATTCACTTGCCAAATCACAGGTCAAACAAGAATGCACCGGCCAGATCAAGACCAGATCCCCAATGCTCATTTCTTTGAAATATTGTTCGTAGGAACCACTGGGAACCTCAATGGTCCCGTGCTCCTGTGATAAAGAAGTGACCGGAAGATTTTCCAGGATTTGCTGACTGGTGGAGCCATCGTCCTGGATCTGCAAAGTGCCCAGATAGCCAAAAACAGGTTCTCCGTCCGTCCCTTCCAGGAATTCCCTGGACAGATGAACCGCTCCGCCGTGCACAACAACCCGTCCTTTTTCGGGATACAATCCCACCACGGGGCAGACCGCCGCAGCGGCCAGTTCATGGATTTGACAAACTCCCTGGGTCCATTGCATCAAGTCAAAAAAGACAAAATTGCCGGGCCGAATTTCCTGCACACCAGAAAGATTATCCACTGACCAACAACCTGGTGTATCGCCCACTGAGAGCAACAGTTTTTCCGCCATATCGAGACTATGAGCAACAGCTTCCAGCCTTTGACTGGTTTGTGTCCAGATGGTTGTGATCTCCTGGACCGACTGGGCGTGATAACTGTTTCCGCTGTGAGTGAGCAAACCCACCGGGTGGCGCGAAGGCAGCAAATTTCCAAGGATGGCCTTCAAGGTGGTTTCATCCTGCCAGTGAACACCGGTGCGACCATACCCGGCATCAACCTTGATCCACACTTTCAAAGGCACTTCCGGCCGTGCTGAAATGCTGGCCGCGGCTGCAGGAGAATCCACAGTCAGAGCCAACTGCCCGCCCCGTCTGGCCAATTCCCAAGCCAACTCTTCAATGCGGGGCCATTCCAGTGGATTCAAAAGAAAGGCAACAGTGATGTCATCCCAGCCATGGGCGGCAAAATACTCCGCCATGGCCACCGAAGAAACGGTGATGGCACCCACTCCTTCATCGGCAAACCAGCGGCCGACATCGGCGCTTTGGTGAGTTTTGAAATGAGGACGGAAAAGGACCCCCGCCCGACGGGCCTTATCTTTCATGAGGCGAATGTTGGCCCGAGCCTGGATTTCATTGACCAGAATACCCGGGCTGGTGAAGCCGATTTTCTGCAAATATTCACTGGTGGGTTTCAACATCTCAGTCATCATCGGCACAGACCCAGTGGGCGAAACGCAGATCGGGATCCGGGCTCAGGTCAGATTGAGTTTCACGGCATTCCATCATGCTGCGCAAACGAATGCGACCCCGGGCGAGCCGAGTTTTGACGGTGTTCTCGCTGACTCCCAGCGTATCGGCAACTTCGCGTGTTTTCTGGCCTTCCCAATAGTGCAGGATAAAAATATCCTGGTCCTGCTCGGGCAAATTGTGCAGGCACTGGAACATGAACATCTGGTCTTCGGAGAGGATCAGGCTGTCCAGCTGACCTTCGCTGGGATCCATGGCCAGTTGTTGGGTGCCATCGCCGGCCACCGTGCTGAGGCGGGCTTCCTTGGTGTAGTGTTTGCGAATTTCATTGGTGGCGATACGAAACAGCCATGAGCCCAGGGTGAACCCCTGCCACTGGAATTCATGCAGATGAAAGAGAGCTTTGGTGAAAACCAGGGCGGTCAGGTCGCGGCTCAATTCGCTGTCGCCGGTGCGCACATGGATGAATCGACCGATGCGGTCGGCATACTTGTCATAGAAAAATTCGAACTCTTCCGGGTCCACCAAAGCGGATTCGAGCCATTCCTTTTCCAGGCTGAGTTCGTCCTTGGGGGCGGGCCGGCGCAAAGGCCGATTATTTTGGGTGGCATTGTTCATGAATAGGATTCTACCGCCATTGACGATCATTGTCACTGAATTGGTGTTGCCAGATTTCCTTCTCTGGTCCACATTGGTTCCAACCTGAAACTCTCTGCCCTTTGAAAGGCGTGTCATTTGAAATGCCCGGTCTGCAAGGTGCCCACCTTTGTGGTGGAATACCTGGATATTGAACTCGATCTATGCCCCGAATGCCAAGGTGTGTGGTTCGATTGTGGTGAGCTGGAACTTTTGCTGGGCACTGGCGACGCGGTTGACTCGGAGCCAGCCAAAACCAGTGAAAAACCTCGGCATTGCCCTGTTTGTCCACGAAAAATGGAAAAGGTGAATATCGGACCAGGTCGTCGGGTAATGATAGACAAATGCCCCGATGGGTGTGGTCTGTGGTTTGACGGCAACGAGCTGTCCGACCTGACTCATGATTTGCAGAACGAAGGCTGGCACGTGCGGCCCGAAGTCAGGGAATTCCTCTGCGGAATGTTCCCGGAATGATAATTCGAAAGGTAAAACAATGATTTTTGCTCTGGTACTGCTCGGTTTGATCGTCGCGGTCGCTCTTTGGGTGATGGGTATTTACAATGGATTGGTGGGCCTGCGCAACCAGGTCAAAGAAGCCTGGGCCCAGGTGGATGTGCAGCTCAAGCGTCGTTTTGATCTGATCCCCAACCTGTTGGAGACGGTCAAAGGCTACATGAACCACGAACGCGAGACCCTCGAAGCGGTGACCCAGGCCCGTGCCGCCATTTCCGGCGCCGGTGGTAACATGGACCAACGCATGGCTGCCGAAGCCGGACTGACCGGTGCCCTCGGCCGTCTGTTTGCCGTGTCCGAATCCTATCCCGACCTGAAAGCCAGCACCAATTTTCTGGCCCTTCAGGAAGAGCTGACCAGCACCGAAAACAAAATCAGTTTTTCCCGTCAATTCTACAACGAGACGGTCATGCGCATGAACAACAAGGTGCAGATGTTCCCGGGCAATATCATCGCCGGCATGTTCAATTTCACCGCAGAAAAGTTCTTCGAAATTGAAGACGAAGCCGAACGCGCCGCCCCCAAGGTGGACTTCAGCTAATATGTGGGAACAAATCGCAGCCAACAGGCGCAAATCCACTTTCCTGGTCATCGGCATGGCTTTGCTGCTGGGTGTGCTGGGTTATTTTCTGGCGGAATATTTTGGTGGTCCTGGTTACGGTCTCTATGGGGTAGCCCTGGCCTCGGTGATCTGGCTGATCATGACTCTGGTGGCCTGGTTCCAGGGTGACAACATCTACCTGACCATGGCCAAGGCCAAAAAGATCGAAAAGAACGATCTGCCGGTTTTGTTCAATGTGGTGGAAGAGATGACTCTGGCGGCGGGCCTTGGCAAGATGCCGGATATCTATGTCATCGACGATCCTGCTCCCAACGCTTTTGCCACGGGGCGCAAACCCGAAAATGCAGCGGTGGCCGTCACCAGCGGATTGCTGAAATCCCTGAACCGCGATGAGCTGCAGGGCGTCATCGCCCACGAACTGGCCCACGTTCGCAACCGAGACATTCAACTGATGCTCTTTGCCGGGGTGTTGGCCGGTGCCATTGTGCTGCTTTCGGAAGTGGGATTGCGTGGCATGTGGTTTGGCGGTGGTCGGCGTTCCCGTCGCAGTGAAGGTGAAGGCGGCGGTGGTGCCCAGGCCATCATCATGGTGGTGGCCATCGTCCTGATGATTCTGGCTCCGATCATGGCCCAGCTCATTTATTTTGCGGTTTCGCGCAAGCGGGAATACCTGGCGGATGCTTCTGCGGCCTCCTTCACCCGGTATCCCGAAGGCCTTGCTTCGGCTCTGGAAAAAATCAGCCAGGCACCCAGCAAATTGGCTTCGGCCAACAAGGCCACCGCACCCATGTACATCATCAACCCTCTGGCTCGGGATGGGAAAATGGCAGCCAACGGCACCAGCACCCATCCGCCCATCGACGAACGAGTGCGCATTCTGCGATCCATGGGCGGCAGCGGTTTTGCTGACTATGACAAGAGCTACCAGGAGGTCAAAGGTGGCGGGGGAGTCATCCCCAAATCCGCACTGTCGGGAGCTGGTGCTCGTGAAGGCAGCCGGCGTGCTGCCGTGAGCAACGACCAGGCTGGTGCTGCTGCGGGAGTGCGCAATGACAAGCGTGGTCGGGCGCGTCTGGTGGATGATTTTTTCTACAAGAAGGACGGGTATGATCGCATTGAGTGTGAGTGCGGCACTGTTTTGAAAATCCCGCCTGGGTTCAAGATGCCGAAGGTGCGGTGTCCCCGGTGTGGGAGGGAGCATGAAGTAGCATGAAATCCAGTCCTGTAATCATTCTGTTGCTTTCTGCACTTCTGCTCACTGGGTGCGGCGAAAAAATTGACCATGAAGCAACTGGTCCTTCGGAAAATGCCATTGCTTCTGCCGAGGTTCTTTTGGACCTGGAAATGACTTCCAGCGAGCGACAGATGATGCGACCATCTCTGGAAGACCAGCAGCACAACTACCAGGCCTTGAGGGCCATGGAATTGGATAATCCTGAAAGACCGGCGCTTCGCTTTGACCCTGAAATTGCTAATCCTGCCCCATATATTGAGGATATCGGACCCCGATTTTCTCCTGATCCCATGGTCCAACGCCCAAATATCTTGAACGACTTGGCATTTTATTCAGTTCATGAGTTGGGATACTTGATCCGCACCAGACAGGTCAGTTGCACCGAACTTGTGCAACTCAGCCTGAACCGCCTGGAACAATACGGACCCAAACTGGAATGTGTGATTTCCCTGACCACAGACCGGGCTCTCAATCGTGCCCGCAAGCTGGACGAGATGCTTGACTCGGGCCAGTACCTGGGACCTTTGCACGGCATTCCCTTTGGAGCCAAAGATCTGCTGGCCGTGGAAGGCTATCCGACCACCTGGGGAGCTACTCCCTACAAAGATCAAGTGCTTGACGAAACAGCCACGGTCATCAAAAAGCTCGATGCTGCCGGCGCCGTGCTGGTGGCCAAACTTACCCTTGGCGCCCTGGCCATGGACGATGTCTGGTTCGGTGGTCAAACCCGCAATCCCTGGAATCTTGAGGAAGGCAGCAGTGGTTCATCTGCCGGCTCGGCTTCATCAGTGGCAGCCGGTTTGGTTCCTTTTGCTCTGGGCACCGAAACTCTTGGCAGCATCGTTTCACCCAGCACACGTTGTGGGGTTACGGGCTTGCGCCCGAGCTTCGGCAGAGTCAGTCGACACGGCGCCATGGCCCTGAGCTGGAGTATGGACAAAATCGGGCCCATCACTCGCAACGTTGAAGATTGTGCCCTGGTTTTTGAGGTCATTCGGGGTGTTGATCCTGAGGATCCCACCACTGTAGACCGGCCATTCAATTTCTCAGCGGATGAAGGGTTGAATGGTCTGCGCATCGGTTATCTGAAAAGTATTTTTGAATCAGAACACCGTGGGAGCGAACTGGATGATCAGGCTTTGGATGTTCTGCGTAAGGCAGGAGCCCAGCTGGTACCCCTCGAATTCCCTCTGGATGATTTTGGAGTTCCCAATCCCTGGGATCTGATCATCATTCTCACCGCAGAAGCAGGTGCGGCTTTCCAGGAACTGACCCTCAGCAACCGGGATGATTTGCTGGTTCGCCAGCGCCCCAACGATTGGCCCGATATTTTTCGCAGCGCGCAGTTCATTCCAGCCGTGGAGTACATTCAGGCCAACCGCGCCCGGGTCCGGTTGCAGGCCATGATGAAGCAGGTTTTTGAATCGGTGGATGTTTATGTGACACCTTCATTGGCAGGTCCCAGCCTGATGATCACCAACTTGACGGGCCATCCCCAGGTTGTTTTGCCTTCGGGTTTTCTGGAAGAGAACAAGCCATTTTCAATAAGTTTTGTGGGTGAATTGTATGACGAGGCCACGGTGTTGCAGGTGGCCAAGGTGTACCAGGATGCGACGGATTGGCATGAGCGGCATCCAACCGGGTACAACCGATAACTTACTTGCCGGGGGTGGGGGATCAAGTTGGTGAGTTGGAGTTAAGAAATGCCTAAAAATTTTTCCAGCATGGTCTTGCCCAATGGAGTTCCAATGGATTCCGGATGAAATTGGACCCCCTGCAAGGGCCATTCTTTGTGCTGCAATCCCATTATCAATCCCTCGGCGGTGCGCGCGGTCACTTCCAATTCTTCGGGAAACTCCTTATCGACTCCAACCAGGGAATGATATCGCATGGCCTCCAGGGGATCAGGCAATCCGGAAAATACTCCCACTCCATCATGATAAATCGGGCTGGTTTTTCCATGCCTGGGTTCGGGGGAGGGTAAAACCATTCCGCCCAGGGCTTCAATGATGGCCAGATGCCCCAGGCAGACGCCCAGAATCGGAACGTCAGACCCCAGAGCCAAAATCACATCCCGACAAACACCCATACAATCTCGCTTCATCGGGTTGCCGGGGCCGGGAGATATGATGATGTGGCTCGGCTCAAGCGCTTGCAGGTCGGCTAGGGAAACCGCGTCATTTCGAAACACCTGGGGTTCAATTCCACCCTGCAATCCCGCCACCAACTGAAACAGGTTGTAGGTAAAGCTGTCGTAATTATCCAATATGATGGTTTTCAAGATTTCACCCCCAAGGCCCTCATCAAGGCATTGGCTTTGTCGAGGGTTTCCTGATACTCGGCCGCCGGGTCTGAGTCGGTCACGATGGCACCACCCACACCGAAGGTGGCTTTCCCGTCCTTGCAAACAATGGTGCGAATCACAATGCTCAAATCCAGCGCTCCGCCGCGGTCGAAATAACCGATGGCACCTGAATAAATTCCTCGCTTCACCGGTTCGATCTGGTCGATGGTTTTCATGGCCTCGATTTTGGGCGCGCCGGTCATGGACCCACCGGGGAAACACGATTTTACCAGGTCGAAAGCATCGCATTCGGGACGCAGTCGGCCGGTGATGGTGCTCACCAGCTGGAACACCGTGGCGTAGGGTTCGACAACCAGCAATTCGGGCACTTCCACCGAACCGATCTCGGCCACTTTTCCGATGTCGTTGCGCACCAGATCGACGATCATCACATTTTCGGCCCGGTCCTTTTCGCAAGTTTGCAGCTCGTCACGCAGGCGTTGGTCGTCCCAGGGGTTGTCGCCGCGGGGGCGGGTGCCTTTGATGGGGCGGCTTTCGGCAAGGCGATGGCGATCCAGTCGTAAAAATCTTTCCGGGGAGGCGCTCACCACCTGGAAATCGCCGAAGTGCAACCAGGAGGCAAAAGGGGCGGGGTTGATTTCACGCAGGCGCTGGTACAATTCCCAGGGATCGCATGTGAGGTCGGTTTCCAGGCGCTGGGTCAAACAGATTTCGAAGAGGTCGCCGGCCAGGATATGTTCACGGCAACGATCCACCGCTTGCATGTAGGTCTCGCGGGTGAAGTGGGCGCGTATTTTGGAACCAGTTGCGGGTTCAGGTTGTGGCTTCCCCTCTTTCAATGATGGGGTTGAGGCACTCAGCAACTCAAGCAATTCCCGCGTCCGCAATTCTGCGTCCAGCTTGGCGGATTCATCATCCAAACCTCGCCCGGTGACCAGCAAATGGGTTGCTTCGTCGGTGTGATCATGGACAAAAACTTCATCCACCACCATAAAAGCCAGATCGGGCAAATCCAGATCATCGAGGCCTTGGTCAGGCAGTATTTCTATGGCCTGGCCGAGTTCATAACCCAGATAACCAATCAAACCACCGGAAAAGGGAATATCCGAAACACCGTCTCGGATCATTCCGTACTCTTTTTGCAAATCCCGCAGAGCAGCGAAGGGATTGCCGGGCCATTGGGTGTTGGAAGGTTCATCTTCACGGATACCAGATGGAGACTGCCACCGGGTCAAATCCATCAGGAATTCCCGCTGGGAATTGCCTTGCCTCGGCCCGAGGTTTTCCGACACGCTCCTAGGCAGGCGTTTGGCTTTCAGCAAAGCTGTTGGCCGCCCGGCCAAAAATGAAAAATGTCCCAGCTTTTGGGAGTCCATTCCGCTGTCCAGTAAGGCTCCACAGGGCTGGTCGGCAAAAAGCTCGGCCAACTGCCAGAAAGGAAGCCCGGGTTGGATAAGAGTTTTTTTAAGATGCAACTGCATTGAGTTCCTAAGCAACCAATTGAAGGTTCCACTTACTGCGGCAAATGGAGAATAGCACCTTGAAGGGTTAAAATCACATGAATTGTCCTGATCAGTGACCGCCGAAGCCATGTTCTTTGGGCAATTTACAGCATCGTCGCAAAAGGTGGCTGGCATTGCCTCTTGAATCTCAACCCCCATGAGGTATTTTTAACAGGGGGCCGAATTCGGCCCTTTTTGCTCCATCGAATCCCAGGAACGTGTCGGCAGGATATTCAGCTGCACGTCCCATTTATCTGAGGTATCCAGAAGATTTTTTCTGTCCTCAGTTTGAAGGTAAGAGTGGCGTTTGAAAATGTGGAAACCCAACCAGGCAGCTCTTCTGTTCCTGGTCGCATTGCTGATCGCCAGCTGGACCGGCCAAACTTTTGGTGACGAAGAATGCCAGCAGCCGCCTGCTGTCACCCACATCTACACCAATGTTGGTTTGGTCGGATTGACGGGTACAAACCTGGGTTACCTCGGCACCTCATTTGACAATCGCAACCCTTCCGGTGAATATCCCCTGAACAGCAATGTTGAACATGTCTACAGTGGCGGCCTGTGGGTCGGCGCGGTGCTTGCCGACGGACAAGTTCGCGTTTCAACCGGTAGCCAGGATGCCAATGGCCAGGGCGAAGGAGATGAGATCAGGGAGTTTGATCTTATTGGATTATGTCAGGAAGACGCTGTTCGGGTTATTTCCAACCGACAAAACGCAGATAATTTCAGCCTCGACGCTCTTTCCACCCAGCACATCGAGAGCAATTTCAACGATTACGCCAATCCTGAAAGTGGTGGTCACGAGCCTTTGGGCATCAAGGTGAATTTGCGGGCCCTGGCCTGGAGCAATCCCTATGCCGATGATTTTGTCATTCTGAACTACCGCATCATCAAAATCAGCGAATGGGTATTGCAGGACCTTTATTTGGGGCTTTGGATGGACACCACCGTGGGCAACACCGAGCAAACGAATCCCTATGATCCGAATGCTCCCATTGGCTGGAATTATTACGACGACATGAATGGAGCCTGGGGAGCCCAGGGTTTTGTGGATCCGTCCCATACTCCCGATGGTGACCCCGGAATCTGGATGGCCTACGAACACGATGATGACGGTGAAGAAGGCCTGGCCACCAGCTGGATCGGCTACCGTCTCCTGGGCACCAGCGAAAACGCCCAACCCGAACCAGGACAATCTCCCGTATCGTACAACGCCTGGGGTTTTCGCCACGTTCCCCAGGGAGACGACTGGTACTATGATCCTGACAATCCGGACGAGCTCGTGCCCGGTAAATACCAAATCATGAGCAACCGTGATTTTGATGTGGGAGAAACCCAGGAGGCCAATTACTCCATTGCCTCCAATTGGGTGAGCATCATTTCCACCGGCCCTTTTCCCAGCCTTGCCCCGGCCGACACCATCAGCATCACCTTTGCCGTGGTTGCAGGTGCCGATTCCCTCAGTCTTCTGGACAACAGCAAAATTGCCCAGGCTGCCTACGAGGATGGTTTTTCCATTCCCGGCGGTCCTCCTTCGCCAATTCTGGAAACCCGTTTTTCTGAAGACACTGTGATATTAAGTTGGGCTCCGGGCGACAGTCTGGATGCCGGCGGCAACGAATTGCCCAACGACAGTCCATTGCGCTCTCCGGAGCACCACATCAGCACTGCCACGGCTCAGGAAGATTTTCAGGGTTACCGGATTTATCGGTACCAAGGAAATTCTTTCACGGGAGATCCCTACGACATAGCCGAAATGGTGGCCCAATACGACATCGTCGACGGGCGTGGATACGACACCGGATTGCCGCCCCTCAACGATGATGGCCACCGCGAATTTGTGGACACCAATCTACTGGACGGTTTCCCTTACTGGTATTCCGTGGTGTCTTTCACCGCTCCCAACGAATTGCAGCAATTGCCGGAATTCCAGAGCGGTTTTTATGAGAACGGTCTGCTGGTCTTTCCCGGGCCGGGTCCTGCAGCAGCCGGTTCAGGAAAGGGCGTGGGTGTTTTTCCCAATCCCTACCGTACGGCCGGACTCTTCGATTCCGGCATAGGTGAACAGGAATTGGGTCGAAAAATCTGGTTCACCGGTTTGCCTGTTCGTTGCAAGATCCAGGTTTTCACCCTCATGGGCGAGGTGGTTAAAACCATTGATCACAACGACCCGGCCCTGGGCATGGCGTCCTGGAATACTTTGTCTGATGCCGGTCGTGCCATCGCCACCGGCCTTTACATCTTTGCGGTAACCGATCTGGAAACCGGTGAAGTGCAGCGCGGAAAGCTGGTGATCATCAAATGAGATCCTGGAAGCGAAATACGCTGATGACGGGGCTGTTGGGCCTGATGCTCTCGCTGGTCATGTTCTCCATCTGGCTGGCCGGTTGTGCCGCCAACGAACCTTTTGATCCGAATTCACTGGAGAACCGACCACCGGTGGCCCGGTTGTTTGTAGAGCCGCCCCCCGAAGGTGAAGAGCTGAATCCCACCAGTTATTTCATGCGCACTTTCAACTGGAGTGGAAGCGATCGGGATGGCTGGGTGGAAGAGTTCTACGTTTCCATTCGTACCGATGGCGATATGCCTGCACCTTGGGATACCACCACAGCTACTGATACCACCATGACTTTCGTGCCCGATCCCAGCAGTGGTGAAGCCAGCGCCACATTCCTGTTGGCCTGCCGGGACAACCGGGGAGCCTTCAGCGATACCATTGTCCAGTTTTTTCCCATGCGAAACCATCCCCCGGTGGTGGGTTTCCAGTCGGATTTTGATCCAATCCAGAATATGCAGCGGGATATCATTTATGAGGGCGAAGCACCTGTGGACACCCTTTACTGGAACTGGGGAGCCAGCAACTTTCGGTTCTTTGCCTTCGACCTCGATGGTGTTGAAACCCTGGATGATTTCTTCCGCTACACTCTTGTTGAAGGTGGCGACCCAGACCTAACCTGGGATATTGACGATCCAGACGCCGACCCCGAATTGGGCTGGGTGAGGGTTCCTTTTGAAACCGGTGTCTCGTCCTATGAGTTTGATGTCTATGTCACGAATGTTAATCCTGGTCAGCGGACACTCACGGTGTCAGTGCAGGACGAAGCCCTGGGTGATCCCCGATTCCAATACACCTGGGAAGTGCGTGCACCAAAAAATTCAGTGATTTATGTTCCGGACAATTCATCGTCGCTGGGAAAGGCCCTTTATTCCGCTCTCCTGGATGACCTTTTTGGAGAGGGCAACTGGGATCAATACGATTTCGTTTTTGGTTTTCCCGACAAGCCCTATGTCTTGCTGGAAAATCTCCGCCAGTTCGAGGTGGTTCTCTGGACCGATGGCGGCACAGTCAGCTCCTTCATGCAAATTGCCTCTTCCAGGGATGGTGTCTTGCATCAATATGTCATTCCCCAGGATGATCGTGAACCGGGACGACTGATGTTGATCTCAAAAATGGTGGCCGGAGCCGGATCCGATGGACCGTCACCAGTTTTTGTTTCCTCTGTTTTGGGTATCAATGCCGCTGCAGGGCTTCCGGTGGGAATCCTGCAAAATTTCTACAACCGAGCAGCAGAATCCCAGGGAGGAGGCAGCTATCTGCCCAACATGACCGGGGCGATAGGCTTCGGTGCCGCAGTCGGCTTGGACCTCCTTGAAGGCACTGAAGAGCTGTACCGCATGGAATGGTGTCGATTCTGTTACAACCCCAGCGAAAGCGGACCCTTTGATCCGGTCGTTGGCAGCCGCCGCCCTCACCGCGACGTGGATCCTCTGGCCAGCGCGGTTTGCATCAGCCTGCAGTTGGAGTATTTCAACAATGCCCAGGTCATCAGTGCCCTCGGCCAGATTTTAACCGATGAAATGGGAGTGGTCCCCAGATGACCCATTTCACCGCCAAAACCCTGACCTGGATCCTGCTCAGCCTCCTGTTGGCTACTGCTTTGCCCGCTTCAGCCCAACGATCCAACATGAATGCCAACGCTCCGGTGGCCCCTGTCACTATCAAGGGCCGCATCTTCGACGATGAGACCGGCGAGACCATGCCTTACACCAATGTCTTCATCAGCGGTACCAACATCGGCACCATGTCTTTCACCGATGGCTTCTACATCATGCGTGGTTTGCCGCCGGGAACCTACACCGTGAGGGCCTCTTATATTTCCTACGGCCTGGCCACAGAGACGGTCACACTTGGTCCCGGTGAAGTGGCCAACATTGATTTCCATCTCGAAGTGCAGGCCATCATGGCCGAGCCTTTTGACGTGGCGGCCGAACGCGCCCTCATCGAAGTGGAGAGAACCGGCAGCAGCCACTTCATCTCCAGCAAACAGATGGAAGCCATGCCGCTGGACAACATGGTCGACATGGTGGCCATGGCCCCGGGTGTGACCATGCAGGACAACGAGATTCACATCCGCGGTGGCCGGGCCGACGATACCATGTTCGTGGTGGACGGCATGAATGTGAGCGACCCTTTGGCCGGTGGTGGTTACGGCTACCAGATCGACCCATCGATCATCAACGAAATCGAAGTGCTCACCGGTGGCTTCAACGCGGAGTATGGCCAGGCTGTCAGTGGGGTGGTCAATGTGACCACCAAAGAGGGTAATGACAGGGTTGAGGGGCGAGTCAGTTTCAAACGGGACTATTTGTGGAATCGGGTGCCCAAAAACGATCACAGAGGCTGGCGTGATTTTACGAATTTCAGTGAACCGCAGAATATCGATATCGTCAAAGGCAGCATCAGCGGTCCTGATCCGATCAGTGCAGGGTTGCGCGCACTAGGGTTGAATTTGCCTGGTAAACAGTACGTTCTGTTGAGCGGTTCCATGGATATCCGGGATGGTTATTTGCCTATCTACAGCCGTCAAAGCACCCTTACTTCCCCCGTTTACGAGAACGAATTCTGGTCTCCCCGACAGAAAAGCAACTGGAACGGTTTGGCCAAGTGGACCTGGCACATGACACCCAACCATAAATTGAACATCAATCTGAGCAGGCAGTTGGGAATCAGCCAGGGCTTTGATTTGCCGGGCGAGGGTTATCCCCGTCCGTTCATGGACAACATGGACAAGTACCTGGTTTTCACCACCGAAAACATCCTTTCCCAGGTTTATTACCGGCAGGTGCTGGACGACAATTCCTGGTACGAGCTGACTTTTGGCCGAAACTTCAACCGCATGCACGCCAACGTCAACGGCAACGACAATTTCCGAACTTACGAGCCCATCAGCGGTTGGGATCCCCTGAATCCGGGGCTGCCTGCCGAATTCATTTCCCAACCCGATGGTCAGGTGCCCGGCAGTGCCGATCGCTGGCACGACCACTATTCCGAAAGTTACACCCTGAAGGGTGCCTACTCTTTCATGGGTATGGGCAACAACGAATTCAAGACCGGTTTTGATCTGAGTTTTACCGAGATGCAGCTGGTGGATTTGCAGACCAACCTGGGGGCTCCTCCCAGTGGCAAGCTGGGTGTCAAAGAAGATATTTTCCTGGCCCATCCCATCACCGGTGCCGCCTACTTTCAGGACACCCTCAACTACCGTGGTCTTATCGTCAACGCCGGCCTGCGGGCCGACTGGTGGGCGCCGGGCAAGGAAGTTGAAAAGGTCATGGCCAGTCCGGATGATTACCTTTTCATCACCCATGACATGGCCGATGAATTTTACAATGACACCTACGAAATGTTTGGCCGAAATTGGAAGATGCGCCTTTCACCGCGCGTGGGCCTGAGCTTTCCCGTCACCGAACGGGACAAGTTCTTCTTCAACTACGGGCACTTCAGCCAGTGGCCGCGCTTCGCCTACGTTTATCCGCAACTTGAAACCCAGGCCGCCACCGAAGTGCAGCTGCTGGGTAATCCCAATCTCGATCCCAAGGTCACCATCGAATACGAAACCGGTGTGCAGCATGAGTTCGGCGGGTTGTGGAGCATGGGCGTGACCTTCTACAACCGCGATATCTACGACTACGCCAAAAGCGTTCGCCTGGGATCTGTGGATATCGGCGCCGAAGAAACTCCCGATCCCAACGACTCCGGGACGGTGACCATCGAGCCGGTGCGTTATTTCAATGGCGACTCGGCCAGAAGCCTGGGCATTGAGTTGACCGTAACCAAACGCACCACCCGTTGGTTGAGTGGTTCCGGAAGTTTGGAATTGCAAAGCACTACCGGTACAAACAGCAATGCCGATGAAGCCTATTTGCAGGCGGCTTACGATGAGGCATATACACCGACTTCCAGCATCGGTGGTCTGACCCGCACGCCACTTCTATGGGACAAACCCTGGACTGTAAGTTTCAACCTTGATTTTTCTGTTTTCGACGATGACCAACCCGAAATATTCGGCTGGCGCATGCCCGCGAACTGGAGCTTTAACCTGTTGGCCCGGGCCGAGGCGGGCCAGCGCTACACCCCTTACACCTACGTTGCCGAACGGGATTACCAGCGTGGTGGAATCAACAGCGCCACCGGCCCCTACAAGAGCACAGTCAACCTGCGCTTCAACAAGTACTGGAAGTTTGCCAGAGGGGACAAATTCACCATATACCTGGAAGTGCGCAATCTCTTCAACCATCTCAATTATCGCCGGGTCAACCCCTTCACCGGGGATGGATACCAACTCGGTGACTACAACCCCCGCTGGGTGGAAACCTGGGATGATCCTGAAAACCAGGAGAATCCCTATCATGCCTCCACCGACAGTGAGGATTATGCCAAGGGTGTAGTCGATCCCAGTTACATTGAAAATCCTTTCACTCTGTTGTGGGGGGTGAGCTACTCATGGTAAACCGCCACCTGAAATTCGTGATGACGACGTTGTTGTGCCTGGTCTTGGTGGGGCCAGCATCAGCCGGGGATCTCTTGAGGCTCTATGGTGAAGAAAATGTGGGCACGGCTTCGGGACAGTTCCTGCGCATTCCGGTGGGTGCCCGCGGGGTGGCCATGGGCAAAGCCTACGTATCCTGCGCCACTGATGGTGCTGCCGTATTCTGGAACCCGGCGGGTATCATGCGAACCCCCGGCCGGACCAATTATTTCGCCAGTCACAGTGTTTACGCCGCAGATATCGATCTCGATTATTTGAGCTGGCATCACCGCAAACAGAGCTACGGGTTTGGCCTGACCCTAGGTTCTCTGCGCTCGGGTGATATTCTGCGCACGGATGAATTCCATCAGGAAGGCACCGGCACTTATTTCAATGCCAATCAGTTCTTTATCGGGGCGTCTTTGGCCAGGGCCATGACCGACCGTTTCTCTTTGGGTATGACGGTGAAGTATTTCCAGGAAAATCTGGACGAATTCCAGACGAAAGCAGTTTTGGCTGATCTTGGAATTCTGTATTTCGTGGGCTTGGGCGACATGCGCATCGGTTTTTCGGTTCGCAATTTTGGTGGCGATCTGAAGCCTGATGGCACACCACCGGCCTTGCCTGATGGATCCACTCCCAACAGTGATTTTCAGGGATTCCCGGCTCCCACTGTGGGTTCTTTCGGAGCATCCAAAACCTGGCAGCTGGCTCGCAAACTCTCTCTGCTGACCAGCGCCGACTTCAATCATCCATCCGATTTCATGGAGAGTTTCCGTTTTGGCGGCGAGTTGGGTGTCAACCAGATCCTGTTCGTGCGGGCCGGTTACGAGACCAGTCGTCAGGAAGGTGGGTTTGCCGCCGGTTTCGGGTTG
>JAUUYW010000169.1 GCA_030590265.1 Candidatus Krumholzibacteriia bacterium | reverse complement strand
GTGGTTGATTTCGATGATCTGGAAGGAGGCTACACGCCCATACCTGCTGGTTACGGCGGCATTGCCGACTGGGCCGGCTGGACGACCTTCGATGTCCCGGATGATAACTATCCCCCGCATTCCGGCGAAGTCCGGTGCCTGGCCTTCTCGAACGACGAGACAATTTCTATGGGCCAGGAGTACGTGTTCGATGGTATCTGGATTTCCGGCCCATCTGGACCGCCTGACTGGATTGTCTGGTTTGAACTCTATCTCGGCGGCCTCCTTGTCCATACAAGTGAAGGCGTGGCCCCCTCGCCAACACCGGGTTGGAATGCCTCGGGGTATGATCTTCCGGTGGATCAAGTGAAGATTATCCACACCTTCTCCAATTTTTTCTGTTGGGACGACTTCACCTATACGACGACCAGTGTCGCGACCGAGAACACGACCATGAGTAAGATCAAGAGCCTCTATCGGTAACTGATCTCTTTCATCATCGCTTTAAAAACGGTAACCCGGAACAACCCCGGGTTACCGTTTTTATGGGTCCCATGGTGACAGCCCTCCGATTACACTGATCTCGACTGAAATTGAATTGACTATAAAAAGTATTGCTAACAATAAACTTAGCCTACTAAAGCGGGGGTTTTTGTGGATAACCTGGGCAGTACAAAAACAGAAATGATTTTCGCTATATTTTCTTATTTCTACAAAACATTATGTTACAATCACTTAGGATAAAAACTTGTGTCAAGAACCACCTCGTGGAAAACCACCCAAACTTGTGGATAACTTGTGGGAAACTCCAAATGAAAAACAGCGGGCGAAAAGATTCGAATCCTTTTCGCCCGCCATTAGCCTTCAAACAAGATTTTTTGAGTAAAGGAAACCCTGCTTATCTGGACCAAGTTTGACCTGGATAATCCCAAATTCCACATTCGGCCAAAATTTGACCCCAATATGAAATCATCCAGCATTTTTTAAGCTTTGGCAACCTCTCCCAGAGTGGCCGCAAAAAGCTTCCAGATTTTCTGCACCGAAGTGATCTGAACCTTCTCGTCCGGTGAATGAGCACCGCGAATGTTGGGCCCAAAAGAAACGATGTCCAGGTCCGGATATTTCTCCGTCAGCAAGCCGCACTCCAGGCCCGCATGGATGGCCAGCAACTCTGCGTCCACTCCAAAAGCGGATTTGTATTTCTTCCGGGTGACGGCCAGCAGCTCACTCTTCATGTTGGGCTTCCATCCGGGATAACCTTCGGGCTGATCCACTTCTGCATCTGCCAGCAGGCCAATGGCCTTGTGCTGCGAAACCAGGCTTTCAAGGGCCGGCATGATGGACGAACGGCTGCAACAAACCATGCGCACCTTGGAGCCCTTGGTGGCGACCACACCCAGATTGGTGCTGCTTTCGACCAGACCTGCAATGTCCTGACTCATGCCGGTCACTCCGTTGGGAATGGCGGCCAACAGGCGCAAAGTATTGCCACTGGAATTCAAGCTGAAGCAACGAGGAGCTTTTACCGTGCTGGTTTTCCATTCGAAGCCATCGTCGATGCCGGCCAGCTCTTCGGTTTTGATGCGATCCAGAAAGGTATCGACCAGTTTTTTGAAACGACGACCATCGGCCTTGGCGATGACCACCTTGGCTTCCGATTCGCGGGGAATGGCGTTGCGCATGCTGCCGCCATTGATCTCCACCAGCCGCAGGTCCATTTCTTCGGAAACAGCCAGCAATACGCGGGTCAGAATCTTGATGGCATTGCCACGGTTTTCGTGGATGTTCAGACCCGAGTGCCCGCCACGCAGACCACCGATGGTGATCTTGCGGCCGCCGCTATCCTTGGGCGCCCGAGTGGCTTTGTTTTTCAGGGTGAAAACCGTATCGCGACCACCTGCACAACCCACAAAAATGGCCTCGTCCTCTTCGGAATCCAGGTTGATCATGCGGCGGGAATCGAAGAAGCCCGCTTCAACGCCGGCAGCACCGGTCAGGCCACGCTCTTCGTCAACGGTCAACAAGACTTCCACCGGGCCGTGGGCGACTTTTTTGTCGTCGGCCAGAGCCAATCCCATGGCCACTCCGATGCCGTTGTCCGCGCCGAGGGTCGTGCCTTCGGCAGTAACCCAATCGCCTTTGACCTGCAGCTTGAGGCCATCGGTTTCGAAATCGTGTTTGGTGGCCGAATTCTTTTCGCAAACCATGTCCACATGACCCTGAATAAGGATCGGAGCGGCTTTTTCCAGGCCTTTGGTGGCAGGAATGCGAATCAGCAAGTTGCCCACCTTGTCGTCAGACCAGGACAAACCGCGTTCGTCGGCCCAGCCTTTGAACATTTTCATCACACCGGTTTCGTTGCCGGATCCGTGAGGAATATCACACATTTTTTCGAAAATTTGCCAGACGGCGGCAGGCTGAAGTTTGTCCAGTTTGGCCATGATCGCTCCTTGTTTCTCAGAATTCAGGTTCAGGGGTAATTACACTAGTATCCGTGACGAAGGACGGTGCCCCAGTGGCCGGCCCCAATCAGATTGCCGCAAGGATCCAAATCCACGGCATTCAGACGATCGTTGTGATCCGGCGACATGGAACTCCAGGTTTCACCATCGTAGGAGATGACAACACCGTGGTTACCCACAGCAAAAAGATTGCCGTCACCATCGCCGGTTACACTGTACAGGGAAAACGGGGTTGTGCTGTCCTGAACCAACCATGGAGTATCTTCGCCCAGAATTCCACTGTGATTCAAAACCAAGCCGCTGGCGCCGACGACCACAGTCTGCATGCCATCACGGCACCAAACGCTGGTCAGGGTTCCCAATGCCGGATTTTCCATCTCTCGCCAGATGCTGCCATTGAAGAACAAAATCGTGCCGTTGGCGCCCACCGCGTAAACCTCTTGGCGACTGCGGCCCATGATCCCCAGCAAAGCCTCATCCGAGTTGCTGACCATGGTCTCCCAGCTGACACCGTCAAAATGAACAATGGTTCCGGCGGCGCCGACCGCATAAATATCGCTGGAGTTCCGACCCCAGATAGCCTCCAGGTTGGCCTCGCTCTGCAAACGCCAGGTTTCCCAGGGACGCCCTCCACGCAAGCGGGCGATAACTCCGCCTGTGCCCACCACAAAGAAGTCGTCTTCACTCTCGCCCCAGATGGCGGAGTAATCCACATTGTCGATGGGTGGAGCGATGTTCTGCCAACCCCCACCCTGGGACTGCAACACAACACCCTGTTTGCCCACGGCGTAGACCCGGTCGCAAGAGGGGCTGAAAACACCTTTGATCCAATGAGTGTGACCAACGTTGATGATTTGCCAGGCTGGATCAGTCATCCGTTGCAGAAGACCGTTGTAGCCGGTCATCAGGATGGTGCTGTCGTGATCATCCCACATACCATACATGTACCGACCCTCGGCAATGGTGCGGGGATTCCAGTCGTCCTGGCCCCGGGTCAGGAAAATTCCGCTGCTGCCAATGGCCACCGGCTCGTGTCCTGGCAAACCACGCACTGACCAGAGACGTTCCGAAGTGCCGCTGTTTTCCGGAGTCCAGGAAACTCCATCGTAGTGAACGATGCTGCCCACGGCACCCACTGCGTAAATATCGTCGGGACCGAAACCCCAGACACTGTCCAGAACCTGGTCACTGACCGGGCCCTGGTCTCCCCATTGGTGTCCATCAAAATGCAGCATCGTTCCTTCGCTGCCACAAATGTAGATGTTGTCCGGGCCCGTGCCCCAACAACTGTAAAGGTTCATGTCGGTGCCGCTTTCCAGGGCACTCCAGCTTTCACCGTCGAAATGAACCAGGGAACCATCGTTGCCGACGGCGTAAACATTGGTCCAGTCACTGCCCCAGATTCCGTTGAGTTTGGTGGGAGAGTGGGTGTAACGCCCGATCCATTCCTGGCCGTCGTATTGGTAACAAACCCCGTTGTCGCCCACAACCAGCACGTGCTGTCCGTCGGAACCCCATACACCAAACAAATCGGTGGAGTAATCAAATTGCCAGGTCATCAGGTTTCCGTTGTCGAAATGACGGATGCTGCCGTATTCGCCCACGGTGAAATAGTTGGACGAGGTGAGTCCCCAAACGGCCCGCACCGTGTATTCGGGCTCCAGAATGACCGACCAGCTGGGATCTTGATTGACGGAAATAACCTCGTCATCGCCACAACCAGCCACAACCAGGATCAGACCCAACATCAGCAGAATACCAAAAATTGCCCCGGGAAAGCGGGACGAAGAAATGATGTGGGGAGCAAAGCGGCGACTCATCGTATGGGCGATCCTGACCTTATCATGACCTATTCCTGACCAATTCCTGACTAATCAGGATTTTTAGACAACACTGTGCCCGAAACCGGTTTCTTATTGTAACACAATCCCCGGCAAAGGTTGCATGGAATGTTGCCTGAGATGTTGCCTTAAAATGTTATGAGCGACTCCAGCCAGGGGAACCATCAGGGACCGGCCACAGTGAGCGGAGACTCGCTGAGGGCCCAGTTGCCTCTCTCAGGCCTTCCTTGTCCCGCCGGGAAAACCAAGTAACTGTACTTGCCGTAATGGCCGAGACGCCTGGCATAAGCCTCCAGCCGGTGCGGGCTGTTGCACAGGATGATCATGTCGCTGACTGTTGAATCAAAGGGATTGGAAGCGGTGAAAACCAGGTCGAACTGGTCCAGACTGTACCGCTTGCCGCCCAGGAAAAACATTTTCCCGCTGATCATCAATTCGGGAATCTTGTACTGGCCCAGCAGCTCTGCCCCCGGGTTGATCAAAATGCTTGAAGTACCAGTCCCCAGTTGAACGTCCGTGTGAAGTTGTCCGTCTTCCACAAAAGCGTACAGCGGTTGCTCAATGAACTCGGCGGCAAAATTGCGAGCTGCTTCGGTCATCAGTGGCGGAGCCTGGTCCAGGATGATGGTGGGGCCCAGTTCGGCCAGAATCTGGCTGATCGTTGGTTCGATTTCAGCAGGATGCAAACGGCGGAACATGTCTGTGCCCGGATCCACTGCCAAGCTCTTGGCACCGTTGACCTCCACTTCAAACTCCTGGCTCATCTTGTTGAAATGAAGGATGTGCTCTTCGTCACCTTTGGCCGTTGTGATCAACACCGGCACCTGCAGGTCGTAAGGAGGGGCACCCTGCTTCAAACGAAAGGTGACCTTTTTCTTTTCAAACTCCACGTCCTCCAAAGACAGGATCGGCGCACCGGTGCGGGTCAGCCATTGTTTTTGGAAATCGCCCAGATCCAGGCCCGAAGCCTTGGCAAAAGCGGCAAAGAAATCACTCCAATTGGTTTTGACATATTTGTGCTCAGCAGCAACAGCCTGCAAGCCGGTCAGAAAAGCCTCCCGGCCGATCATGCGTTCCACCATATGGAACACCATCATGCTTTTGCCATAACCCACGGAACGGGTTGCGCCACTGTGACGACTGAGGAATTCCGACAGAGGGAAATCTTTGGTTTTGTCCTTGGTGTAGGCCGCATAATCCTTGAGGACAGTGCGACGGTACTGCCTGGCCTGCTCCGGGTCTTCCAGTTCCTTGTAATGATAGTCTGCGCAATAAACGGTCAGACCTTCGCACCAGTTTCCTTCGGACACATCGACAAAAACCGAGTTGCCCCACCAGTTGTGGCATATTTCATGACCAAAGCTGGTGTAGGGGATGAACGGCAGACGCAAAACCTGCCCGCCCAGCAGAGTGTAGGAAGGCATGCCGTATCCAGTGGGAAACCAATTTTCCACGGTGGCGAATTTCTGGTAGGGATAAGGCCCGATCATCTCTTCGTACATGGCAATGTAGGCTTTGGTGCGTTCCATGTAAGTGGCCCGCAACCGGGAATCATCTTCCAGAAAGAAAGTCTGGCTGACGATGCCCTCGCGCACGGGTTCCTCGTGCACGAAATAACGGTTGGCAATGAGATTCAATCCGTCCGAAGGGTACCGGGCGACCCATCGGGTGTGCAGACGATCGCCCCGAATTTCGTGCTCGGTGCGTTCACCCTGGGTGACGGTTTCAAACCCGGCGGGTGTATCGAAGCTGAGGTCGTGGATAACCATCAGGTCTTCGGCCCAGGCCAACCATTCGGCCGAGCCCGAAAGATAAATTCCTTCACCGCTGATGGTGGCGGTGATTTCGTTGCCGATGTTTTCCCTGGAGAAGGTCATTTTCTCCACCGATTCGAAGTAGGTACCAGAGTATTCAAGAATCAACTCGCCACCATCCGGGGATAAGCCGCAGGCCACCAGGTCGATGAGCTGGAATGGACCGTCTTCATCCTTGGTTTTGCTGACAGCCTGAGAGAGGTCAATGGAATCACCATCGGGTAGGGATATTTTTTCAATCTGCAGATCATCACCCAGACGCAATTGATCCACTCCGGCGGGTATAACCAGGTGGTCGTTGATGCTGACGGTGTGGACGGATATCTCGAATATAATTTTGGCCTGATGGGACATGACCGCATCGGAATCTGTTTGGGCCGACGCGAGGCCAATCACTCCACAAAACAGAATAAAACACACCAAAAGCGAGCGGATTCGCAACTTCATCGGGAACTCCTTAAAAAGCCATCATTGAGAGCATTCCTGAACCAAGAGGTTATAAGCCGGCACCATGCTTGGCAAGCTTAAGTGCTCTGAAATCTTTCCGGGCATTACAAATTTGTAATGGACCGCCCACCTCCCAGTAAGCAGGCAAAGACTACAATTCTCCCATTCTCAAGATTCATGTGGCTTTTTTCAGGAGGGAAAGCTATCTGCTGCGCACATTATCCCAAAGGCAAAACCTGCCTGCCGGAGGGCCTTTCCCAATGGGCTTCTCAAAATCTCAGCACTCGGATGCACAACGAGCTGATTGTCCTGAATGACCAGTTCAATCTGGCCGACAGTGCTTTTTTTCGTGAGATGGACCCTGACGGTCCACGGTTCAGGAAAGAATTCTCCATGTTTCTCAACAATCTGGGATCATTCCTGGTCGGGAAAAGAAAAACAGATTCCGCCAAAGCTTCTTACTTGCTGAGCTTGGAATTTTTTGAAAATGAAATGGCATTGATGGCCTTGGTTCTGCTGTTTTTAGAAGACACTTCCAAGGACCGGGCCCGGGAGTATGCTTTGAGGTATATTTCTTTGGGTGAGAAGAATGCCACCACGGAATTCATGAAGGCTGTGGCGAACTTTTGTAGACAAAAAAATGCGAGGCCACGCAGGGGGAGCGCAGCCTCGCCT
>JAUUYW010000205.1 GCA_030590265.1 Candidatus Krumholzibacteriia bacterium | reverse complement strand
TGGTCGAACGTGTGAAGAGCGGCGAGGCCGACTACACCTTTATTGAGTTCATGGGCTGTCCTGGTGGTTGCATGGGTGGTGGAGGCCAGCCGCGCATCAAGAAAAACTACCAGAGCTTTTGGCATGAACGCCAGAAAGCCATATACAAGATCGATAAGGAAGCGCCTATTCGGCAGTCGCATAACAACCCGTGTATTCAGAAGCTTTATAAGGAGTTTTTGGGTGAGCCGTTGGGGCACAAATCACATGAGTTGTTGCACACGACTTACCGGGACCGCAAGGTTAGGGTAAAGCATGATATGAAGACTATTTGGGAGGAGATTCGGGGGTAGGGTTTTTGATGGGCCTCCCGGTTGGGAGGCCCAAATCTGATGCGGCTGAAACTTCTACATACCTTCCAACCGATCCTTGTGCACCGTGAAACTGAGCATTTTTAATTTGATGTAGTCCCCGGACCAAAAGTAATAGCCCTTGAATTCGCCTAGCCTGGAACTGCGATTAGAGTCCTTGATCAAAAACCAATCCTGCCCCCCCATCTTCGTAAAACCAACAACATGCACCCCATGGTCATCCCCGGTAGTGCGGTTGTCGATGCGAAACTCCCGGCTGGCCTGGTTGATGTACTTGGAAGGGATATCCCACTCAGGCACAATGGCAGTATCGAACTTTCCGTCCATGCCGGCTTCACTGTTGTCTCCACCAATGCTCACGGTATAACCGTCCTTCACCGACTTTTTGATCACTTCATAGAAGTCGTGCAGAGGCAAATTCAGATAATCGTCCTTGCGACGCCAATTGTCGGTAACATCGAGCAGGACCTTGGTGTAAAACGGAGCATCCATACGGGAAACACAGCCCACATAATCATCCAGATTGAGATGCAGCACATCTGTCAGGAAGCTCTGAGGGCTGTACGTTTGACCATTGTAGACAACATCGGCAGGGGGCGTACCCAAGTGCTTGTTGAGGATGGTGCGCACATAGGACATGTTAGCTTCTTCATCCCAGTTTTCACTGTCCAGGACCCAATCCAGAAAGCCCTTCAGCTCGGCCATCATAGGCGAATGGTCATGGCGACCGTTGGGAACCAAAACTCCTGGGTATCCTTCACGGGACATGGCCCCGTATTTGCGGAAAATTTCCAACGTCCCGTGATCCTGACTCCCCTGGGCCAATGGCGTATGGCCAAAGCTCTTCAGATAAGCCTGACTCTTTTCCACAAATTCCCAATAAACGACCCACATCTCGGAAAGTTTTACCTCAGGACCACCCAGGCGCTGGGCTTCACTTTCCATGTAGCTGACAGAACAGAAAGCCCAGCAACTGCCAGTGTAGAATTGGGGTGTAGGAGGCAAATGCCAGAGTTGATCAAAATCGTCAGGATTTTTTGGCGACTTGATTTTGCTCCAATCCACCCGCAAATCTTTGTGGGCGTCGGATTTGGCCTCGGCTTCATCGGCATATTTCTGGTCCACCAAGGCTCGGATGCTGTCCCGCTCGGCAGCATTCGCTTTGCGAACGTCCACAATTTCGTCCAGCACCGGATATTCGTTTTTGGTGCGATAGACCGGATCGGCAGCCAGGGCGGATGAAGCGACCCAAAGGATCGTCACCAAGGTTACCAGAAGCAGTGTTGATTTCCGGGATGTCATTTTATCCTCCATTAGGTTGCCAGCAACAGGGTGCCACCCAATCCCACGAGCACCAATAATCCACCAATTGCCAATTTTACGATCCAACCGATGATGACGACCATAATGGCCTTGCCATTGCCATCAAAATTCATGACCACTCGAATGGCCACAACGAAAGCCGCCAGTTGCCAAAGGCCGGCAATGGCCGCTGCCATCCAGCCGAGAATGGGGATGAAACCCAAGGCAGCCAAAACGCCAGGAGCCGATGCGTATCCGGTGACTCGCATTACAGCGGTCAGATCAGTGCGAGTGTCCGGGTCGGGAATGATCGTGGTGCCCACAAAGAAGGCCAGCAAGGCTTGAACAAACCAGCCAACGAGGGCAAAAATTGCTCCTCCGATCAATCCCATAGGGCCGGCCAGGGCTGCGCCCAGACCAGCAGCTGCAGAAACGATGAGAACCACAGTTACGGCCTCGCCCATGGTGCTTTCATCCCGGGCAATTTCGTCGTATAGAGTTGGATCCAATTTGGCTGCACGAATCATGCGATCGGCGATTTGAGCCATGGGCTTGGCCTTTCATCTGCAAGGAGCCGGGGTTGGGCTTTTGTTTACCTGCGGAATATACCCGGTAGGTGGGGTTGGGCGCAAGTTTAGCTATGGGAGATTTTGAACAACTCATTGTCCAGCCGGCTGGACTTTTTGCCCCTGAAATTAGTCTCCGAGCCAGCCCCCCAACAATTGACCAAAGCAACAATTTATGCAATAATCCTCACTATGGATGAGAGGCTCAAAGCACCTCCACCCAACATTCTTATTTTCCGAATATCAGGGGGGAAAAAATGAAATCCGCTACGATCTTGGCAATCCTCTGTATTATCTTCTGTCTTAGCTCTCCAGCACAGGCCCAAACCACCAGCGCCACACCTCCGCCCAGAGATTCCACCCCCATCATCACTCCACCCGATCCCAACATCCTGCTGCAAGGCGGCGACACCTGGGATGAAGCATTTTTGATACCTGAATTTCCGTTCTTCACTACCGGCACCACTATTGGGTATACAACCAATTGTTGCGTGGAAATGTGTCCCTACGAAGCTTGGGGGCCTGCCGTTTTTTACACGTACACGGCTCCCGAAGACATCATTGTGCAAGTCGATCTCTGTGGCTCAAACTACGACACTGGACTCTACATTTTTGACGAGAACCATTACGTTGTTGCCTGCAATATCGATTTCTATTTTGACGATGAATGTGGCGTCTATGTCTCCAAAATCGAAGATGCATACCTGGAAGCCGAACAAACCTACTTCATCGTCGTCACCGGCATGGGTGGTTCCACTGGCGACTATATTTTTGACATGACCGAATACCAACCGCCTGTGGAATGCGTTCTTGATGTTTCCAATGGCATCATGGAGGGCGAACCACCTTTGTTTGATGGATACCAGGACAGTTTCAACGGTGGCTGCAACAGTCCGGAATTCGACAATCCTTTCCAGGAATTGGTGGGAGATCCTACAGGCCACTTAAGCTTTGCCGGGGTTAGTGGCTGGTTCATGGTTTCTTATAATAGCAATCGCGACACCGATTGGTTCACTGCCGAATTCGGCCCCTCGGGAATCATCGACGTTGCTCTGCTCCCCGAGGTGGAATCCTACCTCTTCGAGCTGGCTCCTCAGGATTGCCAAAATGTAGCCGTAGCCCAAAGCCAATTTGTGGAAAGTTGCACCGAGGGCACCATGCAAGTATCAGGCGAACCAGGTTCCATTGTCTGGTTGTGGGTTGGACCGAGCATCTTCACCCAGCCGTCCTACCACCCGGACAACGAATATGACTATCTGCTGACCCTGGATGGCCTTCAACAAGGCCCAGTTGCCATCGAAAAACGGGCCTGGGACAGCATTCGCGCCATTTATCGTTGAGAATAGTTATCTGTGCTGCGGTTTGGCCCTCCCAGGGCTTTCCCATCTGCTTTTCAGATGCTATCTTCCCGTCAACCATTCACCCTTGTAGGAGGTCGCGCCGTGAGCGCACAAACCAGCCCCAATTCCTTCCAGCAACAAATCCGCCAAGGCATCCCCACTTCCATTCCAGCCATGCCCCAGGAAAATCCGGCCATCAGCCGCGCTCCCGAACGCCCCATGCTGCTTTCGGCTGACGAAAAAAAGCTGGCCCTGCGCAACGCCTTGAGGTATTTCCCCACCGAAATGCACGCCGAACTAGCCACTGAATTCGCCCAGGAGCTGGCCAGCCACGGCCGCATCTACATGCATCGCTTCCGCCCCACCTACGACATGCACGCCCGGCCCATCGACCAATATCCGGCCCAATGCGCCCAGGCCGCCGGTCTCATGCTGATGATTCAAAACAACCTGGACCCTGCCGTCGCCCAGCATCCCTACGAGCTGGTCACTTACGGCGGCAACGGCACCGTTTTCCAGAACTGGGCTCAATATCTCTTGACCATGAAATACCTGTCAGAAATGACAGAAGAACAAACCCTCGCCCTGTACTCCGGGCACCCAATGGGCCTCTTCCCCAGTCACAAGGACGCCCCCCGGGTGGTGGTGACCAACGGCATGGTCATCCCCAACTACAGCAGTGGCGACGACTACACCCGCATGAGCGCCCTCGGCGTAACCAGTTACGGTCAAATGACAGCCGGCAGTTTCATGTATATCGGTCCCCAGGGAATCGTGCACGGCACAACCATCAGCATTTTGGGTGCGGGACGACTTTATCTGGAGGGCGAGAATCCTCTGGCCGGCTCCTTATACCTTTCCAGTGGTCTCGGTGGCATGAGCGGTGCTCAGGGTAAAGCCGCAGTCATCGCCGGCTGCGTGGGATTGCTCGCCGAAATCAACCCTGACGCCGTGAAAAAACGTCATGAGCAGGGTTGGGTGGATGAAGTCTTCACCGAATTGCCTGACCTTTTAGATCGTGTGCGCAACGCCAAAGCCGGCAAGGAAGCCGTAGCCCTGGCCTATCAGGGCAACATCGTCGACCTCTGGGAAGCGTTGGTCGACAGCGACATCTCCGTGGAACTGGGCAGCGATCAAACCAGCCTGCACATCCCCTACACCGGTGGTTATTACCCCGTCGAAATGACTTTTGAAGAGAGCAACGAGATGATGGTCGCCGATCCCGCGGCTTTTAAAGAGAAGGTCCAGTCGACTTTGCTGCGGCACATCGAAGCAGTGAACAAAATGGTCGCCAGGGGCACTCGTTTCTGGGATTACGGCAACGCATTCCTGCTGGAATGCAGTCGCGCCGGGGCTGACATCGCCAAACCCGACGGTCGCTTCATCTACCCCAGCTATGTGGAAGACATCATGGGGCCGTTATGTTTTGACTACGGTTTCGGACCATTTCGCTGGGTGTGCACAAGTGGCAAGCCCGAAGATCTGGAGACCACTGACCGCATCGCCGGCGACGTCATGGAAAAACTGGCCTCCATCGCCCCGAAAGAAACGCAGCAGCAGTACCTGGACAACCTGACCTGGATCCGTCAGGCCGGTGCCAACAAAATGGTGGTCGGCAGCCAGGCTCGTATCCTGTACAGTGATGCTGAAGGCCGTCGAGCCATCGCCGCTGCGTTCAATGAAGCCATCAAACGGGGCGAGATTTCCGCTCCTGTTGTTCTGGGCCGCGATCATCACGATGTATCGGGCACCGACAGCCCTTACCGCGAGACCAGCAACATTTTCGACGGCAGCATGTTCACCGCCGACATGGCCGTGCAGAACTGCATCGGCGACAGTTTCCGCGGTGCCACCTGGGTCAGCCTGCACAACGGTGGTGGGGTTGGCTGGGGTGAAGTGGTCAATGGTGGTTTCGGTATGCTGCTGGACGGCGGAGATGACTGCGCCCGGCGCCTTCGCTCCATGCTGCACTGGGATGTGAACAACGGTGTCGCGCGCCGGGCCTGGGCTCGCAATGAAGGCGCCGAATTTGCCATTGCGCGAGCCATGGAACTGGAACCGAATCTGAAAATCACCGTGGCCCAACACGCCGATGACTCGATCATTGAGCAGGCCATCAGCAAGTCATTTGAATAGCCAGATAAATCGAAAACAGGAGAGACAATGGAGCAGCGCGCTGAAAAACTGAATCGTCCCGGAGTACCTGCCCTTGATGAAATATTGGGTGTTCCATTCAAGGTTTTGGATGATGGGTTGGTTCGGGTTGTAGATTACATGGGTGACGATCAGGCCATCGTGCAAGCGGCGCGGGTTTCTTATGGTGATGGAACGAAGAAGACCAGTGATGATCGAGGTTTGATTCGATATTTGTTGCGGCATCGGCATACCACGCCTTTTGAAATGTGCAGTTTGAAGTTGCATGTCCGGGTGCCTATGGATGCCTGGAGGCAGTGGATACGGCATCGGACTGCCTGCCTCGCTGAAGGAACAGAATTGTATTTTGATTTGCCGGGTGGCGTGGACAGAAGAGACAACCAACTCAACAAACTCAAAATTGAGGACATCTGGGAGAAGTTCCAACCAACGGAAATTACTCAACGGCCTGACAAACAACGTGACCCCTATTTCAAAAGGGACCGTGTCAAAAGTATGCTGCTTCGTCAATTGAACGAAGAATCCAACAGGATTTCC
>JAUUYW010000261.1 GCA_030590265.1 Candidatus Krumholzibacteriia bacterium | reverse complement strand
CTGCATTCAGGGAGTCGATGCTGATGTTGGCACCACTGACACCGGCTTCTTTCAGTTGGGGCGCCAACTTGCCCAGCCGAAGGCCGTTGGTCGTCAAAACAAGACGCTCAAGATCAGGCAAATGCCCCAATTCATGCAACAAATCCACGATGTCGGGACGCACAAGAGGCTCGCCGCCGGTGACCCTGATTTTGCGGATCCCCATACCCACTGCCAGCTGGGCGATGGTCATGATTTCCGTCCGGGTGAGCAAATCTTCGCGGTCAAAAAACGGCAATCCTTCGGCCGGCATGCAGTAACTGCAACGCAGGTTGCAGCGGTCGGTCACCGAAAGGCGCAGGTAATTGATGCGCCGTTTCTGGGAATCCTGCAAAGGTTGGTTCACGGACGGTTGGTTCACGATCGCCACGCTCCTTCCAGGATGAAGTCGAGCACGGCCGAAGGTTGGTTCAGGTCGAGCACCGGCACATCCACGTCGACAGGAGCATCGCTGGCCACGGCCACCAGGTTGGTATCGTAGGTTTCGTCACGGCAAAGCAGAGGGCGTGCCAACTCGGGACGGTGAACTTCCATGCGCGGCAGGTTGCTGGTTTTCCAGCCTTCCACCAGAATCAGATCACAGTGCCCAAAGTGTTTGGCGATGAGTTCGTCCACTGGCGGCGCGGCCTTGTGCAAACGCACCAGGGCCAGTTTGTCGGCGGCCACAATCAGGGTGGATTCGGCCCCGGCGGAGGCGAAGCGATGACTGTCCTTGCCGGGTTTGTCGATTTCGAAGCGGTGGGCGTCGTGTTTCAAGGCTCCCACACAAAGGCCTCGTTCGGTGGCCAGTCGCACCAGATTTTCCACAAGAGTGGTTTTTCCGGTGCCGGACCAGGCGACGAAGGCCATGGTGATCGGTGTGGCAGGGGATGACTTTGACAGAGAACTCATGTCAGCTCCCAGCCAAAATCCAAGGCTGGCACAACCGTGCCTGGATCCAGAGTGAAGGCGCCTCCGGGATGCCCTTCAGGCGCTTCCATGGGCATGCGAACCAATCCATGGCAGCGGGCAAAGTTCAAAAAATGGGAAGACATTTGCGAACCGGGGTCATGGGCAAACCACTGGCTGTCCTTTCGGTGGAAACGAACCCGATTCAAATAAATCTTCTCAGGCCGGCCGCGCATGGCATCAGCCAGCTCCACAGGAAACCATCGCGTAGCAAAATCAGCTCGCCCGGCCGCTTTTTTCAAAGCGGGCACCAGATACAAAAACGCATTGGTCAGCAAGGCGGATGGGTAACCGGGCATGCCAAAAACAAGGGTGCCTTTGCCACTGCGGGCCACATGCAACGGCCGGCCGGGCTTGATGTCCGTACCACCAACCAGCAACTCAAAACCATCTCCGCGCAGGATGGCCCCAAGGTGGTCATACCGACCCATGGAGACCCCACCGCTGGTGACGATCATGTCGCACTCGTCATCCAGTTTGGCCAGCAAATGGCGGGTGGTCAATTCGTCATCTTCAACCGCATGAGTCGCCACAATGGGAACTCCGAGTCCGGCGCATACGGCTTCAATGATGTAGCGATTGGTATTGAAAACCCGACCGGGGGAAGGACCATCTTCGATCTCGAGAACCTCATCACCGCTGACCAAAAGAGCTACCCGAGGAGGCCGATGGACAGGCACTTCAGTCAGTCCGGCACAAAACAGGGCTGGATGAACGGCTGCCGTGATGGGTGTTCCGGCAGTTGCGAAAACATCTTCGATGTGGGCTTCATCACCAGCGGGATTGATCAAAGCGCCCGGCTTCAAAACTTCCTCGGTAGACACTTGATCGCCCACGAGGTGGCAATCTTCCATCATGACAATACAATCGGCTCCTTCGGGCACCACCGCGCCGGTCATGATGGCAGCGGCTTCACCAGGTGAGAGGGCGCGTTCGGGTAAAATCCCGGCCCGGATTTCCTGAACCACCGTGAATGAGGGGCCTTGGTCCGATTGCACAGCAAATCCATCAACCGCGCTGCGGGGCAAATCGGGCATATCCCTGGTGACACGGGCATCTTCGGCAAGCACCAGACCGAGGGCCTGGCGAACACCTACCGTTGTTACCGCGGTTGCAGGGATGGCTTCCAGAATCACCTTGAGGGCCTGCTCGTAGGGAAGGGTTTTGCGACTATCTGGCATTCACTTCTCGCTGTCGGGGTTGGTGTCGGCCTGTCCAGGTTATTTTAACAGGATTTTGCGTTCTGTCAGCTTGTCCAGGATAAAAAAAGACATTGAGGTGGGCAATTTGCTCAGAGTGGGGCAAATCCTCCTGCTGGCGGTGGTTATTTGCTTGTTTGGGATTGATGGACCGAGTGGCTCCAACTGGGAAACCTGCTCCGGGAAGGGGCAAAAAAGACGTTCTCAAAATCATCTCCAAACCATCCTTGCGAAGAACCCCTGCGCAATGCGATTATGGCTTTTCCCAAACCAACCCTGGAGTTGCCCGTGATCGGCCTGCGCAATATTACAAAAACAATTTGTGCCCTGTTGGCCTTGTTGCTGTTCTGCACCGGAACAGGACACACGGAAAATCCCGAACAGGTGCGAGTGGCTGTGGCCTCAAATTTTGCCACCTGCCTGAAGGATTTGGCGCCAAAATTTTTGGAACTAACTGGATGTGAGGTGGTCCCCATCGTGGGGTCCACCGGCCGCCATTTTGCGCAGATTTCCGCTGGGGCTCCCTTTGATGTCTTCCTCTCAGCTGACCGCCATCATGCCCAACTTCTGGTGGATGATGGCTGGGCTGAAGCGACACCATCTTTCATCTACGCCCAGGGTCAACTTGTGCTTTGGTTGCCCGAACCGACTGGCCTGGATCTGAAGGAAATTTTGAGTAGCCCAGAATTGACGCCAGTGGCCATGGCCAATCCTCGACTGGCTCCCTATGGCGAAGCAGCCCGACAAACTTTGGAAAATCTAAAATTATCAGAAGATCTTAACGGTCGCGTCATCATGGGCACCAACGTGGGACAAACCTGGCAATTCGCTGCTACCGGCAACGCAAAAGCGGCTTTTGTCGCCCTTTCCCAGGTGAAAGATTTTCCTGAAAACCAAATCATCATTGTCCCGACAAATTTGTACCAACCCATAGAACAACAAGCCGTTTTGCTGACTCATGCTGCCTCGTCTCAACCTGCTCGGAAGTTTCTCCATTTCCTGGCCAGCGAACAAGCTCGACAGATGATTCGAACCCATGGTTACTTCACGGCAAAGCAGGTGCCATGATGCTCCATCCCGGTGATCTGCAAGCCCTCCTGCTGACCCTGCGTTTAGCCGCAGTCAGCACCATCGTCCTGTTGATTTTGGGCACTCCCGTGGCCTGGTGGTTGGCCACAACCCGCCGCCGGTGGCGTCCGTTTGTCGATACCATTGTCGCCTTGCCCCTGGTGCTGCCACCCACCGTGCTGGGGTTCTATTTGCTGATCGTCCTGGGGCCCAACGGCCCCATTGGTCGGGTTTTCTCTGCTCTGGGCAGCGATCCCATCGTCTTCACCTTCGCGGGTCTGGTGGTGGGCAGCGTGATTTATTCCCTGCCCTTTGTGGTGCAGCCCATTCGCGATTCTTTTATGTCCATTGGCCCGGAACCTCTTGAAGCGGCGGCCACTCTCGGAGCCAGCCCCTGGGATCGATTCCGCACCATAGCCATCCCCATGGCACGTCGCGGATTCCTGACGGCTGCTTCTCTCGGCTTTGCACATACTTTGGGTGAGTTCGGCGTTGTGCTGATGCTCGGCGGCAACATTCCCGGTCAAACTCGAGTAGTTTCCATCGCCATATTCGACCACGTGGAAGCCCTCGACTACACCCGCGCCCACACTCTAGCCGCTGTCTTGCTGATCCTCTCATTTGCCCTGCTGCTCGTGGTGCAAATCCTCAACCGCCAAAGAACCAGGACGGTGCGATGAGCTGGCAAATCAAAACCCAACTTACCCGCACCAAGGGTTTTCAACTGGATGTTGATCTGAACCTGCCGGACACCGGTTGCACCGTGGTTTTTGGGCCTTCCGGTTGCGGCAAAACCACCTTGTTGCGTTCGGTTGCCGGATTGGAAACCAGGGCCCGTGGGCAAATTGTTCTGGGAAATACAATTCTTCAGGAAGATGACAAAGGAATTCGTCTGCCCGCTCACCAAAGAAATCTGGGAGTCGTCTTTCAAACCGGTGCTCTTTTCCCGCATCTTGATGTGGATGAAAATTTGTCCTTTGCCCTGCGCCATGGCAGGGGCAATGCCCAAACCCGGAATGAGCTCATCGACCTGTTCGATCTGGCTGATTTGTTGTCCCGGCGGACCAGTGAATTATCCGGTGGCGAAGGCCAGCGAGTTGCCTTGGCCCGTGCTCTTTTGACAGTTCCGGACGCCCTTCTTTTGGACGAACCTTTGGCATCTCTCGACCACTCGGCGCGCACCAGGATTTATCCGTATCTTGAACGCCTCCAACAAACCTTTGCCCGTCCAAGCCTGTATGTCACTCATAGCCTGGAAGAAGCGGCCCGCCTGGGGGATCACCTGGTTTTGTTGAAAGACGGCCGGGTGCAGGCATCCGGCCCCTTGGCCACTGTGCTGAATGACCCGGCTGCCGGTTTGACCACCGGTCGTGAAGCCTGCTCGGTTTTGAATGCAAAAGTTGAAGCCAGTCAGGATGATGATGGCCTGGCCCGCCTGATGGTGGCAGGCTGCCACTTGTGGACACCCATGGAAACACCTGATGTGGGAAAATCCGTGCGCATTCTGATCAAAGCCAGGGATGTGAGCATTGTCCTCGAACCTGCCCAAGGGACATCAATCCTGAACACTCTGCCCATGGTGGTGGATGAACTTTGGGAGGATGGTCGGGCCAGAATGGTGGTGCGTTTAACGGCGGGTAAGGAAACCTTGTTGGCAGCGGTGACTCGCCGGTCGGCCACTGCCCTTGAGCTTGCACCGGGGCAAAAAGTCTATGCCCAGGTCAAAAGTTTGGCGTTGCTGTAAAAGTTCGAAAATAGAAATGCAGTTATAAAACTGAAAGATCAGAACTGGCCGAAACGGAATCACCCGGACGAATAGTCCCACCCTGGATCACCTTGCAGAAAACACCTTCCCGCGGCATGACACAATCGCCGGTGGCCTCCCGGATGGCGCAACCTTGATGGCACTCCTTGCCAATTTGGGTCAATTCCAGAATCGTCTCGCCCAGGTG
>JAUUYW010000299.1 GCA_030590265.1 Candidatus Krumholzibacteriia bacterium | reverse complement strand
TGGCAACACCCACCACAAAAACTTCGCCAGGTAATTGCGCCAGGACAAAATCGGCCATGTTGTTGAAGGCGGTGATCAACTCTGGAGCATTCCAATCGTATTGGTCCAGGTGGTCGGGCGTGGTGCGTTGGTTGGTATTGATGACTGCAAAAGTCAGCATCACTTTGATGTTGTTGGCGGAATAGAAAGCGGTTGCAGCCAGCACACCGTCGGGGTCCTGGTATACGCCATCGGCGACCTCCACGGCATCCCAGGCCAAAGCCAGTTCGGCCGCCTGAATACCGGCCTGTTGGGCCACGAGAAAATCTGACTGAAACCCGTTGCTGCTCTCAGAAACGGTGACGCCAAATATCCTGTTTTCTGCCGGTTGGGGGTTCACCGGAGCGATTGGTTCGAAGGGCTGCCCGGGCGGGGCGGGAGTTGTGGAATCTTCGGAGCAACCAGCCCCAAGAAAAAGAAGCAGCAGCAGGGGGACGGCAATTCGTTTCATGGCAAAGCCCTTCTCGATGGATCGTTTTGCAATTGGATCAATGGCAAACACCAGTCGAGTAGACACGGGAGTCTCCCAACCGGACTACAATTTTATCTCCCGCCAGAACCTGAGAGCAATTTCATCAAACTGGAATTCAGGAACAATTTTTCTCTTCCAACACTCCGCTCTTCCAACACTCCCAGATCAGCCAAAAGCTTCAAATACCTGGACGCTGTTTGTCTCTTGGCAACTCCTGCCTTGACCAGATTTTCAATTCTACAATATGGTTGAGAAAAAATTTCATCAATCAGTTCTCGGCTATAAATTTTTGGCAAGTCCTGCCTGACCAATGCACTGGTCCTTTCTGCAAGATTACGAATTGCCTCAATTTTGTTTAGAGTCCAAATGGCTGTCTCTCTTATCGCTTCCAGCATATAAAGCAACCATGGCTCCCAAGCTTCGTTGGCGGTCACGTTTATCAGTAGCCGATAGTAGTCGTCTTTGTTGTTAATTATGTACCTGCTAAGGTATAAGATAGGCAAGCTCAACAGTTCTTCCTGGATTAAGAAAAGACTATTTAGAATCCGACCAGTCCGTCCATTTCCATCTGTGAATGGATGGATAGCCTCGAATTGATAGTGACCTGCCGCCAATCTGACCAAGGGGTCTATGTCCTGCTCTTCGTGCATGAATCGCTCCCACCCAGCCAGCAACTCCCGGATGGTAGCTTCCCCTTCTGGAGGCGTGTAAATCGTCTCACCTGTTGCTGCATTCGCCAATTTTGTACCTGGTACTTTGCGCACCTTCATATCCACACCTTTGATCGTACCACAAATAGTTTCTGCAGTGCGTGTGCAAAGTGGGATTTTATCCAATGCCAAGTACCCATCCATCAGGGCTTGGCGATATCGCAATGCCTCTTTTGTCGCTGAGTCGGTATTTCCCTCGGAGTGAAGGTTTTCGAAGAGCCTATCTGCCGTGGTTACAATATTCTCGACAGCAGAACTGGCCTGTGCCTCTAGGACTGGCAGGGTGTTGATGAGCATGGATTGGTTTGGGATCAGTTCAGCCGCCTGTTTCAAACCGGCTAAAGCTGCCCGGGCTTCAATGCAGGCCCGCAAAACAGGTTTTGTTTCCAGGATTTCTGCTGATGGGATTGACGGAATGTTGTTATTAGGTCCGTCTGGAGTCCATTGCATGACGCTCACCTTTACAAAACAGCTATTTATCGACTTGTTTTCACTATATGTTGATTTGATCGACACGTCAACAAAATGTGTCGATGTTTTTTATTTATTTCGACACATTTCATCGGAAACGAGGACCAAGTGGGGTAAAATATGGGGTGAGTGGTGCAAATACTATTTGAAGTCAGGCAAGAAGAAAAAACAGAAGACCAGCCTGATGACTGATCCTCTGCCCACTATTGTTTCTGCTCTTGTTAACGGACGTTAACCCATCTACCGGTAGTAGCTTTTCAATGAATCCCAGCTTGTATCTTCCGTAGACACGGCGGCATCAACCAGCAGCAGATAATCTTCAGTTTCCCCATCTTCAAATTGCCCGGTGCCATCCCATTGGGGAATGCCGATGGGAAAGTTGGTAATGGTGAACCGGCTCCACACATACCCACTGTTTCCACCGACCAGGAACCCAGGAGGCATCAAGCCCGACAAGGGACCGGTGTACCCACCAGGAATGGGGAAATCCATCAGGATATGCTCAGGCGCCGCACACCCAAATTGGACCGAAGGGGCCCAGATACCATCCTGGTTCCAATCCATGAGAACATTGACGAAAGCGGGCTCGTTGTGGAGGTTGGCTACCATAATATCCACCGATGGACCCCACATGGCCGGTGTGCAAATGGGTCCGATGGCACCGCCGGGGCTGCCCGGGCAAGGAACAACAGAGGCGGCGACAATGGTGGAGGAACCCGGGATAAGCAGGCCGGCGTCTCCATCCATAAAGCACTCGTCCATGTCGTAGGGCGCAAAACCCGGGCAGGAACCCGCGTTGCCATCCATTTCATAGTCCTTCATGGGACCGAAGAACTGGAAGGGCGAAGGGTAATGGTAAATGAAAGCTGCAGGGCCGATGCTCGTGCAAGTGGGGAAGCTGCCCATAATCCCACTTGAGGGATAAGCCAGAGCACCTTCGGGGGCATCTCCAAATTCACCTTCGTTTGTTTGGGCAAGGGCAAAAGTAAAAGTAAAGGCGAGGATCAAGGACAGGATCGTGGCGATTGTCAGACTGGTAATTCTTTGGCTGCTGTTCATTGTCTTCCTCCAATGCGGCCCGACTTGTTCGGGCTTTGCTACCGCCACACCTCCCCCGATTCTTCAATCTTTTTGGTGCTGGTTAAGACCTGACGGCTTGGCTGTATGGAAGTAGTTTGGGCTGAACAAACAATCTTACATTTTTCTTTGGGGATTACCGATTTTCTGCCTGGTGGTTGATTTGAGAAATCAGGCGGTCGAAGATGTACCAGTGAAATGGTTGGAAGAATCGCCAATAAAGATGCCCACCAAGTCTCTTGGTTGCGTAGTAGGCTGTGATACCAAGGATGTTGACTTGCTGCCCCCCAGGGTCAGGACTTTTTCCTTCGGTCTGGGGCTTGATGGTAAACTCCAGCCAGGCGTGGCCCGGCATGCGCATTTCGGCCCGCAACAAAAGACGCTGATTGGTTTTCAGACCTTCCACTCGCCAAAAATCAATAACATCATGGACCCGCAATTTTTTTGAACTGCGGCGCCCCCGTGCTGTGCCCACGCCAAAAATCAATCGATCGAATGCCCCTCGCATTCTCCACATCCAATTCCCCTTGAACCAACCGTTGCTTCCTCCAATGGTTGTGATGGCGGCAAAGAGGGTTTCCTGAGAGCAAGTCGTTTCAAGTTCGGAATGGGCCCGATAGCGTGGCGGATGACGCAACTCATGCAGCTTGACCTTCAATTCATGAGCAGGCGGATAGGAATCGGACCAACGGGTAGCCACCAAATCCTGCTCCTCCCGGCTCAAAGCCCGAATGATGGCTTCGCGGTAGGACAAGGGTTCAAAGGGGACCACATCCCGGATGGCATCGCATTGGCAAACGGTATCGTGGATCAGGCTGCTGAACAGGCATTGGGTGATGGGCGCCGGGACTGGAGTCATCAAACTGGCAACGTAGCTAAAAAGTCGTGTGCCATTCAGGGGGATCGAAACAGTATGATGAGGCAGTTGCAAAATTTCACTGACAATTTCCATCATCCGAGCATAGGTCAGGCGCTCCAGGCCTCCTATATCATATTTGTGGCCAGCAGCCTCGGGAGATTCCATCACACCAACGAGGTATTTGATCACATCGCGGATGGCAATGGGCTGGCTGGAGTTGTTGGCCCATCGAGGATATGGAATGATCCACAAACGACCAATCAGGTTTTTGATGATCTCAAAAGATGCACTGCCGGAACCCACAATGACCGATGCCCGCAGAGTGGTCAAAGGTACCTTGCTTCGGGCCAGTTCATCGGCAACCTCGTGGCGGCTTGACAGGTGGTTGGGTGATGCTTCAGATAATTCCCCGGATTCTTCCTCGGATGATTTTCCGGACGAACAGTCTCCCGGTTTCCCCAAGCCGCCCAAATAAACGATGCGTTTCAACTGAGATCTGTCTGCCGCCTGGCGAAAGTTCCGGGCAGCCTGCAAATCAGTTTGGGCGAACTCCTGGGGTCCCAAAATCAGGGAGTGAATGAGATAATAGGCAGCGTAAGCACCAACCATGGCTCGCTCCAGGCTGGCTTGATCCAAAGCATCACCTTGAACAACCTCTGTGTTCGGCCAGACATCCCGGTAATCCTCAACATCACCGCGCACCATGACCCTCACGCAATATCCCCTCTGAACCAATTCCGGAACCAAGCGACCGCCAATGTATCCCGAAGCACCAGTCACCAGGATAAGACCCTTTTCAGGGCAAGGCGTGGTGGGCAGATTGCGACAGCGATAATCGTCTCCGTCGCGCCAGGGAGGAGGAAGATGGTCGGCATGTTGGTGCATGGAATACTTTCTTTTA
>JAUUYW010000245.1 GCA_030590265.1 Candidatus Krumholzibacteriia bacterium | reverse complement strand
CTGAATCTCAATCAACCCGCCACCTTCAGCCATGACCAGATTCATATCCGTATCAGCATTGCTATCTTCAGGATAATCCAAATCCATCAGAACCTCACCCTGAACCACTCCCATGCTGATAGCTCCCACCATCGAACGCATGGGATGACGCTTCAGCCGCAACCGACTCAGCGCATCATACAACGCCACCGCGGCACCATTGATGGAAGCACAGCGAGTGCCACCGTCGGCACGAATCACATCGCAATCAACTGTGATGGTCAAATCGCCCAGAGCATACATGTCGGTCACCGCCCGCAAACTGCGACCAATCAACCGCTGAATCTCCATGGTGCGACCACTTTGCCCATTCCCGGCAGCTTCACGACGCATGCGATCACCCGTGCTGCGTGGCAACATGCCATACTCGGCAGTCACCCATCCTTGCCCCGAGCCTTTCAACCACCGCGGCGTACCATTGGCAATGGACGTGGTGCAAACCACGTGGGTATTGCCCATGATAATGAGGCACGAGCCTTCGGCATGGGGCAAATAATCACGGGTAATGGTGGTGGGACGCAGCTGTTGCAATCCTCGATCTTCGGCGCGTTCAATCACGGCAAATCTCCCTCAGGTTTGTTTCCGGCAGCCTCCATCTCATCGAGGCCGACTATGGTTGTATTATCAATGGGCCGACCCAGAAAGCGTTCGCCAATGTCGGCAAACTTCCAGGGCAGGTCACTTAGAAAAAACGACATCTCACCAGCTCGGGACGCTTCCGATTCAGAAGCTCCATCCCGGCGCAACAATTCTTCTGCACGCAGCATCACCACTGCGGCTTCCGCAAGCATATCCGCAGAATCCACCAGCACCGTTTCCGGCCCCATGAACTCACCAATATCATCTTTCAACAATGGGTAATGGGTGCATCCCAAAATCAGGGTATCAACCCGCGCGTCTTTCAACGGCTGCAGGTATTCCTGCACCGCCAAGCTCATCAGGGTTTGCCCCATTTTATCTTCTTCAACCAACGGCACAAAGAGCGGACACTCCAAGGCCAAAATCTGATCTTCATCCAAACCGCCAGCCAGCAAACCTTCCTGGTACCGCCCCGAGCGAATGGTGCCCGAAGTCCCAATCACACCCACAACGCCCCCGCGAGTAGCTTCCAGGGCCGCCGCCACACCCGGCTCGATCACACCCAGCACCGGCACGTGCAAAGTTGCCCGCTATTAATCCAGATCAAACGCACTGGCTGTATTGCAGGCCACCACCACCATCTTGACACCCTTGCTCACCAACAACCCGGCATCCTGCCGCGCAAACGACCGCACCGTGGTCTCACCCTTGGTGCCATAAGGAACCCGGGCAGTATCACCAAAATAAATCATGTCTTCACACGGCAAACGGCGGTGCAGACTGCGCAAAACAGTCAGGCCGCCCAGGCCGGAATCAAAAACACCGATGGGTTGAAAACGCTTGCCGTCACTCAAATCAAAGCCACCTTCGCGGATCAAAATTCTGCTCCATATTCAGATGCCCGGCCAACGTTTCTACCTGGGCACCATCCACCAGAATGACACAGCTGCGAGTCCCCGGAAAATTCAGGGCCACCGTTCGCAATATGCTCGTCAAAGTGGCCGCCTCGGCAGCGCTGCCACCAGGATGACCCGTCACCAGCTCCTGGCTGAAATCCAGCACCACCGATTCATCTTCAGGATTATAAAAGGCCGCCGTGGCCACCGTGCCTTCAGGAATCGGACTCACCGAACCACTGATTTTTGGTCCCAGACAAAGCTGACGCATCAAATTCAAAAGGTCTTCACCCGAGCGATCACGGCTGGCAATTTGCCGCTCTTCGGTCACATAACCGGTGGCATCCCATTGGGGGAAAACCAGAACCACCGATCGATCGCCCATGCGGATTTCAGTCATGGCCTCGGTGGCCACAAAGGTATCAAAATCTCCGACCAATTCCCCGGAATCCATGCGTTGCAAGTACCATTTTCCACCCAAGCCCAAAAACATGAGGATGATGGCCAATACCAGCAACCGCCAGGGAAAACCACGCTTGGCTCTCTTCTTGGGCCGACGAGTGGAAGGTCGGCGACGATCGCCCAGAGGACGTTCAGGTGATTCGTTTTGTTCACTCATCATCACCCTCCTGACCTTCCACCGGAGCAGTAGCAGCCATCTGCCGACTGTACTCCAAAACTGCATTCCCCAAAGCCCGAGCCATGCGACGCTGGTAGGACGAATCCCCCAAACGCTTCTCTTCTTCAGGATGAGTCAAGAACCCCATCTCAACCAGAACCGCCGGCATGTACGCTCCAACCAAGACCCTGAAACCAGCTTGCCGCACGCCACGATTGTTCAGCAAAAGATCATCACAAACATCTTTTTGCAGCACTTCAGCCAGCTGACTGCTACTGCTGATAAACCGATTCTGAACCAGCTCCCAAACAATAAACTCCACATCCCCCGGCTCTTGCCCGGCGCTGTTCTCGGCAGCTTCCACACTCTTGGCCCAATCACTTTTGGCTGGCGATAAAAAGAAGGTCTCGAATCCCTCGGCACCATCGTTGAACCAGCTGTTGCAATGCAGGGAGATGAACAAATCGCCACCGCTGCCGTTGGCGATCTCCGCCCGGTCGGCCAGCTCCATGTACTCGTCGCGCTCACGGGTCAGGACCACTTCCAGATCGCTCTCCCGACGCAAATATCTTTGCAGCTCCTTGGCCACTCCCAGGTTCACATTCTTTTCCAGAATGCCCCGGTTGCCCACGGCGCCGGCATCGTGCCCGCCATGCCCGGGATCAATCACCACGGTGCGCACCCGGATGGTATTGGTCATATCCACCAAGCCCTGCTCAATATTCACACTGGCATGCCCATGCGGCACCGGCGAAGGCATGGCTGATACCTGCTCTTCTTCCAGAACCAGCACGATTTCGTCACCACCATCGGCCGTGTAGGTCCGATAATGACCCACCAGCTCATCCACCTTGACCCTCACCGTGGCATAATCACTGTACTGGCGACTGCGGGCGCTCAGCACCAAACCCCGCCGACCACTTTTAGCCACCCGGGCGGTGTTCACTTCGGCCCCATAAATTTTCAATTCGATGATACCCTGCTCAGGGCTGCTGGCCCGGTATCCCAAAGGCACACTGCACTGAATATGCACCGCGGTGCTACGCCCGAGACGCTCCACCGTCAAACCGGTCACGTTGTATTCCGCGCTGCCCAGATCCAAACGCCGCTTGACCGCATCCCAGCTAACCCGCTCCTGAATTTGCGGCCCGATCACTGTTTCAATCAAAGTCATGGGCAGCCACAAATCGCCGGCATGGTCCAGCACCGGCACCGGCAACAGGGCTTCGCCTTCGTCGGTCACCACCAACCGATTGTTGCCGGTTAGAATAAAACTCCGCGAACCGATTTTGACGGTCAATCGGCGCAAATTTCCCTGCCAAAAACGCCCAGCTTTCAGCACCGTCGCCACCGTGGCCGAGCGCAGGTACATCTCCTGGCTGCCCGCCAGAAGCAAACGACCTTCAATCATCCGGGTTTCACCAGTGGCCTGATGACGCACTGTCAAAGGCAAATCGCCGGCGCTTTTGTCCACCCGCATGTAAGCCAGCGGATCGAGATAGACATCGCCTTCAACCGAAGCGACAGGTGCTTCCTGGGCCCCACTCATAGCGGCAGTGATCATCACCACCAAAACAGCCAAAACCCAGCTGGTTCCCCGTGGCATTCCTGGTTTATCAGCAGTCTGTAAATAAGTAGATTTGGCAGACATCCTTGATCTTATCCCATCGTTTCAGTCGCGACGACCCAGTTCACGGTCCATGCGACGTTTGATATCCTGCTTGGCTTTGCTGTCGCGTTTGTCGTGTATTTTCTTACCACGGCCCAGTCCCAGTTCCACCTTCACCAAACCCTGTTTGAAATAAATCTTCAACGGCACCAGGGTCAGCCCCTGTTCTTCCAGCTTGGGCCTGATTTTGCGCAACTCCCGTTTGTTCAGCAGCAGTTTGCGCGGACGAAAAGGTTCGTGATTTTCCCGGTTCCCCATCTCATAGGGACCGATGTGCATCTTCAGGAGGAAACCCTCGCCCTTGCGAATTTCACCGTAAGAATCACCCATGCTGCAGCGACCATTGCGCAAGGCCTTGACTTCGGTTCCCAGCAGCACAATTCCGGCCTCCCAGGTGTCGAGAATCTCGAACTCATGGAAGGCTTTGCGGTTCTTGGCAATGATCTTGATTCCGGCAGGTTCACCCTTGCGTGCCATGTCCACTCCGTTGCTATGATAATATAGTTTCCAGACGTCAGAATATACCTTCCCAGGCCGTTCCTGCAAATGAAGCATTTCCCCCTAAAAAATATTGAGCCCGGGTTGACACCATGCGCCCCATAGGCTAACTTGTCCGCCCGTCAGTGAAATTAGCTTATCTCTGGCGATATTTAGAGATCAGGTGCCCAGGTGGCGGAATTGGTAGACGCGCTACGTTCAGGTCGTAGTGGGGGTAACCCCGTGGGAGTTCGAGTCTCTTTCTGGGTACCATAATCTCTGAACAAAAAGTTTGAACCACTCACTGCTTCGGCGGTTGGGTGGTTTTTTTGTTTTGCGGCACGTTTTCTGCAAATCCCTTCCCGGATAACCATTGAGTCCAACTTCAGTTCCCGGCCAAAATGCCGTCGATGCAGTTGAAACCAGGGTTTTATCCAACAAATTGCCTTAGACATCGCCTTGATCGAAACAAAACCGAAAGCGGAGACCTTCATGCGCTGGATCGATATCATCCTTCCTGAACCAAAAACCAACCAGGAATTTGACATCCTCATGGACGAGGCCACTTATCTGACCCTCACCCTTGAAGATTTGCAAAAACGCCACGGTTTGGACAGTCCGCAGGTCATCGATCAAATGTCCGATGTGGGAAGACGTCTTTTCCGGGCCATCAGCGAGCACAACAGCCAGGCCTTTTCTCCCACGGACAATCCTCAGGGCACCCCAACTCCTGATATCGGGGTCGAAAACCACGACACTCTTATTGGCTACCACATCGTCACTGATGGTGCCTGGGCCTCCCTGCCCTGGACCTGGCTGCACAACGGGCTGGAATTTCTCCTGGAAAAACACCCTCTGTGCACCTCCACCACTTCATCATCCCTGCCCGGCATTACCGAACAACGCCCCTGGATGTCCCGTTGCCTGCGCGCAGATTTTTTGGTGGGCGAAGACGGTCAAAGCGACCTGAATCACACCCTCGATCAACTGCGTCCCGATGAACTGGCTCAACCGGAAATCCTCTTCATTCCCGGCCACTCGGACGACCCCATCCGCCGTCTCATTTTTCGCGAAGGCGAAGCCATCGAAAGCGCTCTGGCGGGTGGCCGACTGGGTGAAAGCCTGGCCAATCTCGATATCCCCAAAGAAGCCGTCACCCCGGCCAAGCT
>JAUUYW010000182.1 GCA_030590265.1 Candidatus Krumholzibacteriia bacterium | reverse complement strand
GAATCTCCCGAGCGAAACAGCGCGTCCATGATCTGCGGGAAAAATCCCGCAAATTCTTCAGCACCCAATCCACCTGCGGCCAGAGCCATGTCTCGAGGCCCCTGCACCGGTAGAATCAAGTAGATGGCAAAGCAGGCCAGATAAGTCAGCATCAGGCCGAAAGTATGATCCAAAAGGGTTGTCCACCGCCGGCGGAATGCTAAAACCACTGGCGGGCCGAGAATCAACAGGTAGTAGCTGAGGTAGATCCCGGTAAAAAACTCCCGCAAAATCCCCCCCGACCACCAGCCGGGTAAGGTCTCATTCAAGTGGTTCCCGAAGACCGCCAGATCCAGCTGGATGATGGCCTGATCGAAATACACAGGGGGAAAAATTTCGTAGATCCACCCGATCTCACTCCAGGCCAGAACCCAAAAAAGCCAGGGCACCAGGATCACTATTCTTGGAAACTGGAAATCCGGATTAATATTTTTGAATACTATTACCAGGACTCCAGCTAAGGCGAAATGTCCCCCCACAGCCAGCAGGGCCACGGGAGTTGTGCCGCCTTTCACCAGCCAGGCCAGGCCGGCAATGATGCTGTAAACAGCGAAGAGAAGGCTCAGGCTGTTCCAGCGGGACAGTCTCAGATCCATTGTTCTCTCCTTAACCATTGGGCGGTATCAACGACACCACTTTCCAAACTAAATTGTGGCTTGAATCCAAAATCCTGCATGGCCCGGCTGGGGTCGCACACCCAGCGTTTTTGGGCCAGTTCCCGCACCCGGTCCCGGTTCAGGACCGCTGGATTGTTCTGCATCCAGGCCAGAAATTCGGCAACCAAAGCAATGGGCCGAGCGGCCAAAACCGGCACCGCCACCTGCCGTGGTCGGCATTTCAGGGCATAGCCGATAGCCTGGACAAACTCTCCCCAGGTGATGGCGCGGGGATTGGCAAGACAATAGATCTGCCCCACGGCACGAGGGGATGCTGCCGCCCCTACCAGGCCTGAAACCGCATCGGCCACGTGAAGGATGCTGACCTCCCGATCCCAGGGACCAATGGTCAAAGCAAAACCATGAGTGACCATGCGGAAGAGCTTGAGCACCACTCGATCCCGCGGACCGTAAACGGCCGGGAAGCGACAGATGACCGCCGGCACACGATCGGCAAAGGCATGAATGACTGCTTCGGCATGCAATTTTGATCGGCCGTAATGGGAAAGAGGAAGAGGTGGTGAATCCTGATCCAGGCTTTGGCCGGTGAGATCAGGTCCCACGGCAGCCAATGAAGACATGAAGACCAACCGAGGCACAGATAACCCACAGGCAGCAATAGCCTGCACCAGATTGGCCGTGCCGTTGGTATTGACCTCATAACAATCAGCGGGGGTTTTGGCTTCAGTCAGGGCCGCCAGGTGGAACACCACGTCGGCACCTTTGACATGCCTGTGCAGAGTATCCACATCGGACAGTCCGCAGTCGTGGAATTCCACGTCCCCATTGGTCAACCAACCTCTACTGGCACCTGGTCGTTCGAGGCAAACGACCTCATCCCCGTTGGTCAGCAATTTTTCTACGAGGTGGCTGCCTACAAATCCAGCTCCGCCTGTTACTATTGCACGCATGGCTTGCTCCCTTGTTGTGGGTTGGAGACCAATTCGATGGCGGTAAGCCCGATGAGAGCCGACGCCACCACGACAGGTTGTTCCTCAAAAATGAAATGGCCGGATCCGGGCACAGTGCGCGCTTCGAATCGGCTCAGGTTGTTGCGCAGAATTGTTTCTTCTTCAGGTGAGATGTTGCCTTCATGGGGTGCTCCGCCTTTGAGAAGGAGCACAGGACAGGCAATACGATCGAGTTTATCCTGCAGGGTTTCCGGTTCTTTGACCCGCGCCATGGCCCGCAAGGCGGTGATGGTCCCGGACAAATCACGATTGGCATGGGTGTAGTATTTGCGAACTGTGAAACCTGTCACCCAGGACTTGTCTCCAGAAGCTGCTTCCAGATCACTTTTGAAGCGATCCCTCAGAAAACGACTGCCACCCAACTTGGCCACCAGCGCGGCCCACTTCAGAGAACTCTCAACGGTGGGAGTGGCAGCATTTTCATGAGGGGCGCCCTCAATTGACAAGACCGCCTGAACCAACTCGGGATGTCGCAAGGCCAAGCGCAAAGCAATGGATGCGCTCACTCCATGGCCCAGAACAACCACCGGACCATTTCCAATTTGTTCCAGCACCACGGCCACACGGTCAGCCTGGGCTGTCAAACTGTAGTCCGCTTCAGCCGGCCTGGGAGATCCGCCGATGGCCAGTGGTTCGACGATGGCCCAGGACAGTCCAGCCTCTTCCAAAAGGGGTACGACTTGCCGGAATCCATAGGCGCAACCGGACAAACCTGGAATGAGAACAACATCCGGCGAACCATCAGATTTGATGACGTTCAGTGTTTCTCCAGGTGCGGCTTCGCTGGGCATGACCGTGCCGAGATTCAAAATAAGGAGTACCAATACCAAAAACATGTTGTTCCCTCCTGTTAGTGTTCCTGCCAAACCAAATCCTCCCTTGAGGCTGGTAACAGGGTTTGTGCAAACAGGAGACCGTATTGGTTCTTGACGTTTTTATGATACGTAAACTTTTTGGTTTCGGGGATTTAAACAGTTTCTGAAACAACCCCAGCTGGAGTTCTTTTGTGATTTTGGGCTGAGAAAAGTCAACAAAGGCAGACACAAGTGTTAGCAAACCCACACAGACCTGCTGGGTATATTGTCAGGCCCTGATTGCTGAAGAATCGACAAAAGAACAAAGACCCCACAATCCGGATCATGGATTGCGGGGTCTTTCTATTATCTTAACTATTGGCTCCCAATAGCAATTATTTGACCAGAGTCATCTTATGAATGCTGGAGTGTCCACCACTCCTGGCCCGCATAAAATACATCCCGCTGGATTGACTCCGCCCTGAATTATCCCTGCCATCCCAAACCATTGTATGCCAACCGGCGGAAATGCCTCCATCATGCAAAGTTCGCACTCTCCTGCCTTGAAGATCATACACCACAAGTTCCAAAGTTGATGATCCGTTGACCACCGGCACATGCAGCTTAATGCTGGTTGAAGGATTGAAGGGGTTGGGATAAGGAGCTTCCATCCTGAATGCCGCGGCGGGCAAAAGATTGACTTCCTCCACACCGGTCAAATAGGAAGTATCGAATACCCCGTCACGCAACATGTTGCCATGGAAGGTGGGCCATGGGCAATCCCTCGCCTGGTAGGCAAAGGGCATATCCCAGACATAGAGCACCCGCCCCCAGCCGCCGTAAACAATATCCACATCATTGTCGCCATCAAGGTCACAGATAACGGGCGAGGGCGTCAAGGCGGCGTTGAGAGTGATGGGAAACCCATCTACGGTTGCACCATTGGCCTTGAAGGCGTACAGATTGTTCGGCGCGTTTTCATGGCTACCGCCAATGCCAAAGAGGATATCCGGGATGGTATCGCCATCGATATCTCCCACCACGGGGCTGCCTTCAGAACTACCAGGCAAGTCAACCGGCCAACCGTCCATGGCCTGGCCACTGGTGTGTCCGATGATGTCCGTATCAACACACACCATACGACTCAAATCACCGGCAATATTGCCCACGAAGACGATTTCCAATTGGCCGTCCTGGTCCAGATCACCCAGAGCCACGCAGGGAGCTGCGCCGTGCATTCCACCGGATTCGAAGGTGACTGGAAATCCGCTGTAGTCGGTTCCATCCTGGTGAACCGCATACAGGTTTTCATCATAGTCGTAGAAAACAATCTCCATGATCCCATCGTGGTTGAGGTCACCCAGGGCAGGACTGTTGTTCACCCGGGCGGTGGTAAAATAGGGCCAACCAGTCACCGGGGACCCATCTGATTTGAGAGCGACAATGCGATGTCCTCCCAGGTCGTCGCTGGCAGCCGGGAAAATGATATCCTTGGCTCCATCGCCATCCAGATCACACAGAGAAGGCGAGCCCACACCGAACTCGGTGGTGGCCCCGGGACGAATCAGAAAAACACCATTGGTGGCTGGATCATTGTCGCCATCCAGCACCTCGGTGCCATCATGGTGCCAGGCCCAGGTGCGGCCATTGAGGGTGTTCACGACAATTTCCATATCGCCGTCACCGTCGATATCCCCCACGGCGGGAGTGGCCCAGGACCACTTGGTTCCGCCACCCACCTGGGTGGTCTGGGGCCAGCCCGGAAGCACCGACCCGTCTCTGGTGAAAATGTATATTTGCGCCACATCACCACGGTCCGAGACGATCATTTCCAGACCTGGTTGATCGTCCAATTGTGCCAGGGAAATTCCAGCCGGCTGGAAAGTTGAATTCAGATCGGTGATGGGACCAAGGGTTTGGCTGTCGTTGTCTCCATCCAACAGTTCGGTCCCGTCGTGGTGCCACACATAAACCTCGTTGCTTCCCAAAACAATCTCCGCTGTTCCATCACCGTCAACATCGCCAACGGCCAGGTGGCCACTGGTTTCAGCACCAAATGGAATGGGGAAACCCGGCAACAGGGCCGGCGCCGTTGACTCACCGACAACCTCGGAGACAACACTGGGCACCAATGGATATGCCAGGGCCTTGACCTGGTAATAGTACCTGGTCAACTGATCCAAACCTTCGTCCCGATAATAGGATGTACCCACAATGACATCCGTATTCAAGGGTAAGAACGGTCCCGTGGGAGTATTGCTGCGCAGAATATTGTACCCATAAATATGTTCATCATCCACCGGATCCCAGAGCAGGGCAATCACCGACGAACCGAGGCTCGTATCGGTCTCGAAATTGACAGGCGGTTCTGGACGTTGAAGAAACAAATCATGTTCCTGAACGCGGCCATAATTGTCCGTCATCACCAGAGTGCTGATGGATCTTCTGGTGGGGTCGTGCAGGGAAAGGGAGAAGGTGTTCACATCCGCCGATGTTTCCAGGAATTCCAGGTTGCTAAAAGTACCAACAGTATCGAAGAGGCTAATGCTGGAGTTGACTGTTCTCAACCGGATATCAACCTCATCGGCCCTTCCAACACCAAAGTTCTTGAAACGCACGGACAAAACCACCCGCTCATCCACACCCAGAATTCCATCACCGTTGCCATAGGTGTTGTCTTCCCAATCCAACAAGATGGCTTCCACTTCGGGTGCCATGACCATTGAGGTCCATTCAACCAGGTATGTTTCAGCCGCATCGTCCACCAACGAAAGACTGAAATTGGCAGGTGTTCCGTCGGCAATCCCTGCCTCGAAATCCACCAGTATCGTACTTCTGGGGTAACATATCCCACCAGCCGGGGCATCGGAAAATTCAATCGGACCAGCAGAAATAGTAACTCCATCCGTGGTAGTGCTCAGTATACCTTCCAACCCGGTGATGGCTGCCCCTCCGGTTTCCTCCAGGATGGGAACAAATACGACAGCCTCACCTGATTCGATAATGCCATTGTTGTTGCCGATGGATCCAGACGAACCACTGTCGCCCACCACCAGATTTCTCAAGTCAAGATAGGCTGAGCCTTCCTGAACTTCGAAGGCGGCATCGAATTGGGCAAAATCCCGGCCAGTCACTGTCAGAACATAGTCACCGGGAGCACTGACCAAATAGTCAAGGATCACCCCTCCACCGGCATCGGTGAAATCGGAACTGATTTTCGCATCTTCACCTGAAAGACAAACCAGGGCATTGACCACAGGGTTGCCCTGGCTATCGATGATATCCACCTCAAGCTGATTCTGGCCAATATCCAGTCTGCCGGTGGTCACTTCCATTCGTCGAGGGATACCGGTCCAAATGGGCACGGTAGGATCGCCTAACAAAGTGTAGTTTTCGAAGGTCCACCGGTCTACATAATTGCCATCGGTGTTGCCAACATAGGGCAAGCGGCTGAGGGCGATCAACTTGCCAACACGGTTTTCATCGGTGCAATAAAGGGCCTCAAAGTAACCCTGTTGATAATCGTTGACTGTGTAGGGGAAGGCTGCCCTGGAGGAACCTATGGAGACGATGGAGCCGCCATTGGGATTTTGTAGAAAACGTTCCATGAGGCAGCTCATATCAAATGCGGCTGAAGCGCAATTCAGGGAATAAATCATGAACAGATGGTCACCGTTAGTAAGAGCATCGGCATCGGTGGTGGTGAAAAGGGCATCTCCTACGGACATCACCGTGAAATAACCATGACCGATTTGGTTGAGGGTGCCGTAGTGCCCCGTGTTTAGACTGTCGATCAAGGCTGCCCTGGTCAATGGCAGGTCACGGGGGAACTCTTCCCCGTCGGATTCATACATGCGCAAATATTCCAAATCCGTGCACGGCTCAACCAGTTCGGTGATCATTTGATGGGAAAATTCGGCGCCATCCAGATAGATGGTATCACCAGGATGATAATCGGCAGGAAAGAGTACCTCACTTGCGTAAAGGATACGGTTGGTCCAATTCGATTCCTTGGGTGTTTTTTCGTAGTTGATCACCTTGTCCACAAAAACCTGTGCGTCGACGGATGTGCTGACCGGAGCCCGCCCCAAATACACTTCCTCGGCAAAATCCGCATCATCCCCAAAGCCATCGGCTTCATTGTCCGCTTCGCCGTAGTGGGCGTTTCCGTTGGCATTCCAGGTGCCGTCAAGGCAGGCAAAGTACAAGTCCACCGGAATAAGAGTAGACGAATTGTAGGGATAAAAATGGTTATCCACATACCGGGCAGGAAGCACATCAGTGTCTCCAGCGAGCAAAACGTATTCG